>JAGCCD010000136.1 GCA_017651785.1 Bacteroidales bacterium | reverse complement strand
GCCGCAACAACAGCGAGCTGGTGGCCATTTTCGGTAACTTCGTGAATAGGGCGGTGGTGCTCACCCACAAGTATTTCGGCGGCAAGGTTCCTCCTTGCGGCGCGCTTACGGACGTTGATAAGGAAGCGATAGCGCAGATTCCCGCGCTCACGGCCTCAATGGAGCAGAATATGGAGAACTTCCGTTTCCGCGAGGCCCTGCGCGACGCAATGGGCATGGCGCGTGTAGGCAACAAGTACATCTCTGACACAGAGCCCTGGAAGGTCGCCAAGACAGACCTCGACCGTACGGGCACCATCCTCAACATCTCCCTGCAAATCTGCGCAGACCTTGCCATAGCCTTCGAGCCCTTCACCCCGTTTGCGGCGCAGAGGCTCCGCAACATGCTGGGAGTCACGCTGTTCGCGGGCAGCGACCATCGCACGGGCGAGCAGCAGACCGTCAACACCTACAAAGAGGGCGAGGGCTGCGCTCTCCACACCGTGAGCGGCCCCGTTCCTGCGGCCGCCCCCGGCGAACTGCGTCTTGACTGGGAACTCCTGGGCCGTCCCCAGGTTCTCCCCGCAGGCCACGCAATAGGGGAGCCCGAACTCCTCTTCGCCAAGATAGAAGACGATGCCATAGAGGTTCAGCTGAACAAGCTCGCGCAGATCAAGGCCCGTCTGGAGGCCGCCCGCAAGGCGGAGGAGGCAAAGAGGGTTGCACCCCAGAAAGACGAGTGCACCTTCGAGGAATTCGAAAAGATGGACATCCGCACAGCCACCGTGCTGGAGGCTGAGAGGGTGCCTAAAACGGACAAGCTTCTCAAACTCACCATAGACACGGGCATAGACCGCCGCGTCATAGTTTCCGGAATAGCAGAGTTCTACAAGCCCGAGGATATGCCCGGCAAGCAGATCTGCATCCTGGCCAACCTCAAGCCCCGCGTCATCAGGGGCATAGAAAGCCACGGAATGATCCTGATGGCAAAACAGGGCGACGGAAAGATGCGCATCGTCTCTCCCGAAGAAGTTGTAAACAATGGTGCACAAGTCGGATGATTCTTATTATATTTGCACCTTCGTATGAGACAGTTGGTTAGTATCTTGTTGGCGGCCCTCTCGCTCCTTGCCGTTTCCTGCGGCCGGTCCCCTCAGACCGAATCCGCCCCTGAGGTGCCTGAGCTGCTTACCGCGGTTCCTTCGGACGTCCTGTGCGTAGGACTCTACGGGCGTCTTGACCGCGGCATGAACAAGATGCTGGATTCCGTAAGCGTCCTCCGCAAGCTGGACTACGGCAGGCTGTCCCACGCCCGTTCGGCAATCGCGCTGTACGATATCGGCTCTCTCTCCGAGCTGCTTATCATAGATGCGGGCAAGCATTCTGCAGACACCTCCTCGTCCGTGCGCTCGCTGCTGGCTCAGGCAGACTCTTTCCGCATTTCTGCGGCATTCATCCCGCTCACCACCAGGGACGCCCTTATCCTGAGTCCCTCAGAAACCGTGTTCAAGGTGGTGAACAGGCACCTTGCCTCGGAGTCGTCCATTCTGGATGCCCCCAACTTCGGCAGAGTCCTCGAGGTCCTTCCGGACGGAGAGACCCTCATATGCCGCAACAGCGGCTTCCCCAAGCTACTTCCGAGCCGCGTTACGCCGGCCCTCAGCAAGCGAGTCATTCCCTTCCTGAGAGACGCCTGCGAGTGGACGGTATATTCCGAAGGCAGAATCATCCCCGTCCAGTCGGATGCAGAGAGATATTTCTGCAACTTCTGCGCGTCGCTTCAGGAGGCCCCGTCCCGTCTGGGCTCCATTATGCCGGACAGCACGAGTTTCGTACTCGACATCCCCATTGCAGACGTGCAGGAGTACCGCCGGGCATACGAGGTATGGCTGGACGCCCGAGTGGCGCTTGAGTCCTATCAGCGTACGCTTGAGAGCCTTCGCAAGTCCACCGGCACCAGGCCTGTGGCTTGGGAGAAATCGAATGACATCAAAGAAGTCGCTGTGGTAGAGAAAGACGGCGTGAGACTCAACCTCATGCGCGTCCCGTCCTCGTCCAAGCAGGCTGGAGTGGCCGTAAATCCCTATACCGGCTTCCTCCGTGCCCTGTACGGAGAAGACTTCAACCCCGCAGACAGCTGCATGATACGCAGGGGCAACTGGATAGTCAGCGGCCCCCGCACTGCTTTGGAGAATTATCAACCGGCCGGCGACAAGAACAAATCCTGGCCATCCAGGGCACGCATAGCGGTCAAAACGCCGCTGGTGCGTCTTGCCTGGACAAACGAAAGCATAAGAATATGGGATTCCAATCGGTAAACAAGATGTTCGAGCGCAGCTTCCAGGCCAACTGGGAGCGTGCGGCTCTGTCCAACTACCAGGGCATTACGCTCAAGTACTCAGACGTCGCCCGCCGCATCGAACAGCTGCACATCTGTTTCCGCAACTGCGGAATAGAAAAGGGGGACAAAGTGGCCCTTTGTTCAAAGAACCAGGCCAACTGGGGTGTCTGCTTCCTTGCCGCCACCACCTACGGAGCCGTCCCCGTGCCCATCCTTCACGAATTCAAGCCCGAGAACGTTCAATATCTTGTAAATCACTCGGATGCAAGAGTCCTCTTCATAGACGACGCCAACTGGGAAGGCATGTCAGAGACTGATATGCCCGACGTTAAGCTCATTGTGCGCATGTCTACGCTTGAGTACATCTATGCGGCGGACAAGTCTTTCATCGAGGCGCGCGAAAGGCTCGCAGACGAGTTCAAGGCCCTGCACCCCGACGGCTTCGGTCCCGAGGACCTGAACTACTTCGAGGACGGCCCCGAAGACCTTGCCCTCATCAACTACACTTCCGGTACTTCCGGTTTCTCAAAGGGCGTAATGCTGCCCTACAGGGCAATCTGGAGCAACATCCGCTTCGCGGGCGAGTCTGCCGAACCTCAGATGACCTGCGAGTCAAACATGGTGGCCATGCTGCCGTCCGCGCATATGTACGGCCTCATGTTCGAGCTTCTGTTCGAGATGACCATAGGCGCCCACGTGCATTTCCTCACCCGCGTCCCCAGTCCCAAGGTCATAATGAAGGCCTTCTCGGAGATCCATCCCGACGTAATCATCGCAGTACCCCTCATCATAGAGAAGGTTTACAAGTCACAGGTAAAGCCCGCGGCAGACCGTAACAAAACCTGGCTCAGCATCCCCCTGCTTGACCAGATAGTGCTTGGCAAGATCCGCGAGGGAATGATAAATGCGTTCGGCGGCAACTTCGAGGAAATCATCCTTGGAGGCGCTGCCTTCAACCCCGAGGTAGAGCAGTTCCTGCGCCGTGTAAAGTTCCCGTTCACAGTAGGTTACGGCATGACCGAGTGCGGTCCGCTCATCACCTACGCTCACTGGAACCGTACCAAGAAAGGATCGTGCGGCTATGCCATTTCCGGTTGCTCCATCCGCATAGATTCTCCCAATCCATACAAGATTCCCGGAGAGGTCCAGGTAAAGGGAGACAACGTGTTCGTGGGCTACTACAAGAACCGCCAGGCCACCAAGGCCTCCTTCACCAACGACAACTGGTTCAAGACCGGCGATATGGGCGTAATGGACGACGACGGCTACCTCTACCTGCGCGGCCGCTCGAAGTGCATGATACTCGGCCCGTCCGGCCAGAACATCTATCCCGAGGAGCTTGAGGCCGTTATCAACAACGTCAACTATGTTGTTGACTCACTGGTGATTGAAGACAACGGAGCCCTCACCGCCCTCATCTATCCCGACTACCGCCAGGGCCAGATAGACGGACTGGAGGCCGAGGAAGTGATGCAGCGCATCACCGACTGCCTGCCCGATATCAACAAGATAGTTCCGGGTTACGCGCAGATACGCAAGATCGAGTTCCTTTCCGAGGATTTTGAACGCACTCCCAAGCGCAGCATCAAACGTTATCTCTACCAGCGATGAGCAAATTCGACCGCAGATACCTTGAAATGGCCGAAATCTGGGCCAAGAACTCCTACTGCAAGCGCCGTCAGGTGGGCGCCCTGCTGGTTAAGGACAACATGATCATATCCGACGGCTACAACGGCACGCCCTCCGGCTTCGAGAACGTGTGCGAGGAGAACGGCGTCACCAAGCCCTATGTACTTCACGCAGAGGCAAATGCCATCTCCAAGATTGCAAAGTCGGGCAACAGCAGCGCCGGAGCCACCCTTTATGTAACCGCTTCGCCCTGCCTGGAGTGCGCAAAACTAATCATTCAGTCCGGAATCAAACGTGTGGTGTACAAAGACGAATACAGGCTTACGGACGGAGTAGACCTGCTCCGCCGTGCCGGTATCGAGGTAGAGAGAGTGGACGATGAAGCGTAGCACCATTATCATCCTTATGCTGTGCTGCGCCATCCTTGGCGCCCTCATAGCCATTCCCGCCGTACGCGTGGCAGACAAGAACAAGCTTCTTGCCTCAAAGTACGAGGACTGGCTCAAGCTCAGCGTAATAATGCAGAAGATCGACGAGATGTACGTAGACTCCGTCGACCATGCAAAAGTTACCGACGCCGCCGTCACCGCCGCCCTGGCAGCTCTCGACCCTCACTCCATCTATATGCCTCCGCAGAAGCTGGAGGCGGCCCAGGAAGACCTTCAGGGCAACTTTTACGGCATAGGCATACAGTTCAACGTCCCCAACGACACCGCAGTGGTCATTGAGGTCATCCCCGGCGGCCCCGCCGAGCTCGTAGGCCTTGAACCCGGAGACCGCATCCTCAAGGTGGACGAAACGCCCATAGCCGGCGTACGCTTCCCGCAGGACAGTATGGTCCGCCGGATGAAGGGCCCCGGTGGTACGCACGTCACGGTAACCGTTGCCCGTGGCAACGACACCGTACCGTTTGACATTGTTCGCGGACGCATTCCCACCCATTCGGTAGACGCCGCCTTCATGGTGAGCGATACCGTTGGTTTCCTCAGACTAAGCAAATTCTCCAGAACCACCGCCAGCGAGTTCGAGGATGCCGTAAACTACCTTTCCTCGGTAGGCATGCAGCACCTCATAATAGACCTTCGGGACAACGGCGGCGGCTTCCTGGACCAGGCGCTTCTCCTTAGCAACTGCTTCCTTCCCAAGGGCAAGCTGGTAGTCTATATGGAGGGCCGTCACCGCAAGAGGGAAGACTTCTATTCTGACGGCCGCGGCAAGTTCCAGAACACCGGCCTCACGCTCCTTGTGTCCGACGGCACCGCCTCTTCCGGAGAAATCTTCGCCGGGGCGATGCAGGACAACGGCCGCGCCAGGCTTGTCGGCCGCCGCACCTTCGGCAAAGGCCTCGTGCAGGAGCCTGTAGACTTTGTTGACGGTTCCGGCGTCCGCATCACGGTGGCCCGCTTCTATACCCCTTCCGGCCGCTGCATCCAGAAGCCGTACGATACTTACGAGGAGGATCTGATAAACCGTTACGAGAACGGCGAGATGCTTGACGCAGACAGCATGAAAGTGGCCAAAGGCGGCATAGTGCCCGACATCTTCGTACCCATAGACACCACCCGCGTGGGCAGGTTCTACACCGGCTGCAACCGCAAAGCCACCCCGATGCGCTTCTCGTCTGCCTTCTTTGACGCCCACCGCACCGAGCTTCAGAAGATTGAGACCTACGACGCACTTATGCGTTACCTGGATTCGGCCGGCCTTGAGCAGAAATTCCTCGCCTACGCCGCCTCCCGCGACGGCCTTTCCCCCACGCCCGAGGAGTGGAAAGTTGAGAAGCACTACATGATGACCCAGGTCCGCGCCCTCGTCGGCCGCTACAGCAAACTTGGAGACAAAGCCTTCTACCACATCTACCTGGACATAGACGATGTCTTCAAAGCGGCAATGAACGCATTATAATACTTCCTTCAGGAATGGCCCGGTTACAGACGCCGGGTCTTTTGCTATCTGTTCCGGAGTGCCTTGGGCAACGATGAGACCGCCGCGGCGGCCGCCCTCGGGGCCCATGTCAAGGAGCCAGTCCACGCTCTTCAGAATGTCTGGATTATGCTCTATGATGATAACCGTATTGCCCTGGTCTACAAGCTTTTGAAGCACTCCGAGCAGGGTCTTGATGTCCTCGAAATGAAGGCCGGTGGTGGGCTCGTCCAGCATATACAGTGTATTTCCCGTGGCCTTGCGGAAAAGCTCGGCCGCCAGTTTCATACGCTGGCTCTCTCCTCCGGAAAGGCTCACGGAAGACTGGCCCAGATGGACGTATCCCAGACCGACGTCAACAAGCGCTTTTAAACGCGGGGCAATCTTGGGGTGCGCCTTGAAGAACTCATAAGCCTCCGATATGGGCATCTCAAGCACGTCGTTGATATTCTTGCCTTTGTAACGTACGGCGAGAGTGTCTTCCTTGTAGCGGCGGCCTCGGCAGGCGTCGCACACTACGCTTACGGAAGGCAGGAAGTTCATCTCTACCAGCTTGATGCCTGCGCCCTTGCACTCCTCACATCTGCCGCCGGGGACGTTGAACGAGAAGCGGCCGGACTTGAAACCGCGCACTTTGGCGTCCGGGGTGTCCTCGAACAGCTTGCGGATATCGTCGAACACACCGGTGAAGGTTGCTGGATTTGACCTGGGGGAGCGCCCGATGGGGCTCTGGTCTATCTCTATGACCTTGTCTATGAACTCAACGCCCTCTATGCTTCCGTACGGCAGAGGCTTTTGCTTATAATTGTAGAACCTGCCTTTAAGGATAGGCATAAGGGTTTCGTTGATAAGGGAACTCTTGCCGCTTCCGGACACTCCCGCCACCCCTATGAAGCAGCCGAGAGGGAAGCTCACGTCTATTCCCTTGAGATTGTTGCCGCTTGCGCCGCGAAGAGTGAGCACCTTTCCGTTGCCTTTGCGGCGAACCGCAGGAACCTCTATCTTACGTGTACCGGCAAGGTAGTCTGCGGTGATGGTCTTTGCCCTGGCCGCTTTTGCGGCGGGGCCGTTGTAGCACACCTCGCCGCCCATAACGCCGGCGCCCGGGCCTACATCTACCAGCCAGTCGGCGCTGCGCATGGTCTGCTCGTCGTGCTCGACAACAATTACCGTATTACCCTCATCCCTGAGCTTGCAGAGGGAAGAAATGAGCTTGCGGGCGTCCCGCTGATGAAGGCCGATGGAAGGCTCGTCCAGAATGTAAATCACACCGACAAGCTTGGAACCTATCTGCGTTGCGAGCCGGATGCGCTGGCTCTCGCCTCCGGACAGCGAGCCGGTTGCGCGGTCCAGCGACAGGTACTCAAGTCCCACGTCCACAAGGAATTGCAGCCTGTCGCCAAGCTCCCG
>JAGCCD010000135.1 GCA_017651785.1 Bacteroidales bacterium | reverse complement strand
GGAAAGGATAACGGTTATGATAGGCGCTACCGAGATCATGGGGATGACAAGGTATGCCGGGCCGTACTTGAGGGCCTGGAACAGCGCGAGCTGTCCTCCGGCGCCGAGAATTCCCACACCCATACCCAGAAGTATGCTCTTGGGACGGACATCCAGTTTCCATTTGATGTTGGCGAGCGCAAACAGCGCGCAGGGAATCATGCTGATTGCCCATACCACATATGTGAGGGTGGCAGGGAAGTCGGGCTGGTCTGAAAATGCTCCCCATATACCCCAGGCAACCATGGTAATGAGGGCGTAAAGCAGCCAATTATGTTTTTTCTGAGTCATAGTCTTGCAAGTTATTTAACGAATGAAGCGATTCGGCGGCCGAGTTCGTCGTTCTCCAGAATGCCGCCGAAAGCATCTGAACCGGGTCCCCATACATAGTAGGGGACGGCAATGCCATTGTGGGATTCGTTGCCGAAAGCAACGCCTATTTTGCCCTCCTCCAGGTTTCCGTCCTGCAGGGTGAGGGCGCCGGTGGCGTGGTCTGCGGTGACCACCACCAGGGTGTGGCCGTCCTGGGCGGCCCATTTGAGGACGTCTCCGATTGTGCGGTCAAAGTCAAGGAGCTCTTCCATGGCTTTGCCGATGTCGTTTCCGTGAAGCCAGTCGTCTATGCAGGAGCCTTCTATCATCATTGCAAAACCCTTGTCGCCGGCAGCCTGGGAAAGCTGTTCTATTCCGCGGGCGACCATATGGCGGAACATGTCGCCGCGCTCAAGGGCTACGGGCAGGTTGTCGTCTGCCAGAAGACCCAGGGCGGGCAGGGGAGCTGCCATAAGTTCCTCTTCCGTGCGCGCCAGGGTATAGCCCTTTGCCACCATTTCGTCGGCGATTATGCGTCCGTCCCCGCGTCCGGGGCCGAAAAACGCATATCCGCCGCCTGCTATGTAGTCTACGTCACAGTTTACGTAGTCTGCTATTATGGGCTCCGTGTTGTAGCGGTGCTCGTTATGGCAGCAGAAGTCTACGGGAGTGGCGTCTGCAAGGTGGCAGGTTGTAACTACGCCGGTCTTCCAGCCAAGGGAGTGGGCCTTGTAAAGAATGGAATACAGCGGCTGGTTGTTGATGTCCGTTCCTACGTGGTTGTTGCCGGTCTTCTGTCCGGCGGCCAGCGCCGTTCCGCCGGCACCGGAGTCGGTTATGAGGTTGTCTGCGCTGTAGGTGCGGGAAAGCCCCACAACCGGGAAGTTGTCGAAGTACAGCTTACCCTTGTTAAGTACCCACGCGCAGCTTGTCTGTTCCAGGCCCATACCGTCGCCTATCATCAGAATGACGTTGCGCACCCCGGCATCTGCAGCCGGAGACTCGATGCAGGCTACGTCGTAAGTGCCTTCTGTGGTGTAATACTGAAGGACTGGCTCGGATTCTTCCTGCTGCCTGCAGGAAACGGCCATGGCCGTTATGACGAATGCCAGGATGGCATGCCAGAGGTATTTCATTGGTTCTGCGGTGTTGCGAAACTGTCTTTATATTCCGGAGCGTATGAGTATTCTGTGGATATGCGGCCGTTCCCGTCGGCGGCGAACCAGAACGGTGCTGCGTCAAGGTCGAAATAATCGTCCATGGTGTCGGAGTAGAAGTACTCCCATCCGGGGATTACCGGGGCGGGAGTGCGGCCGAAGCAGAGGGCTACGTGCCGGCCGGGCTTGTTTGACAGGGCGTTCAGGGCTGATACGCACGTTGCGCAGTCAAGGTTGATGACGGCGAAAACGGTTTCTTCTCCCGGATTGAGGGCGAAAGGAGTGCCTTCCGCGTCTTTAAGGGGGGGGAGTGAGCATTCGGAACCGGAGAGATTCAGTTTATCCTTGGCGGCAAGCTCCAGAAGGGGAGAGTATTGGCCCTTGTTCATGATGCCGTCTTGGCTGAAGCGCCGGGCGCATTTGTCGAACAGTTCCGGATTGCGGACGGGAGACAGGATGGAGTGGAAAGCCGAGACCATCCAGTCCGAGTAAACAAGATAACTCACTTCGTCCGCGGAAAGCTTGTCCATAAGCTTGTCCAGGGCCTTGGTTGCGTCTTTGAGGGAAGTGGTTGACAGGAGCTCCGCAAAATCTGCGAACCGGTCCTGTGCCTCACCGTAATTCTCTTCGGTGACTGTGGTGTCAACGTCGTTCCAGAAGCCGGAGGCGCCGTTATTGCCTGTACATCCTGCGCAAAGCAGGGCGACGGACAAGATGATTGACAGAAACTTGGTTTTCATATACCGCAAATATACAAAAAAAAGGTGTATGACCTCGAAGAGAGCCATACACCTTTTGGAGTTATGCCGATTACTCGCTGTACTTGGCGCGGATGGGACCGATGTCCTGGTTCCAGTCGGACCAGCGGTAGCATATGCCCCATGCATACTCGGTAGCCTCGTCGGGAAGGTTGACAAGCTCTGACTTCTCGATTGCGAACTCGATCTTGATCATGCTCTCTCCGACGACCACGGACTGGATGTTCTCGGGTTTGGGTGCGATATTGTCTCCGCGACCCGTTCCGTCGTAGTTCTGCCAGCCCCACTGGGGGAATGCTCCGTCGCTGTTCCAGTCACTGTCCTGGAAGAAAGTTCCGTTGTAGTCGAACGGCTGGCCGTCCAAAGTTTCGGGACCGATGTTGGTCTGGTTCCAGGCAATGCAGAACTTCTTGATTTCGTAGTTGTAGAAGCAAACCTGCTGTGCGCACATTTCGCATCCAAGGCCGGGAATGGCAGCCTCACCGTCCTCGTTTGCATATGTGTAGAATCCGGTGTCTTCCTTACCGTCGGGATCGAAGAATACGTTGAGCGGGGGATTGTGATGGAAGTTCTTGTCGTTATTCTCATCGCCCTTGTATCCCTGTTCGGGGGTGCCGTTCCAGGAGTCGCCCCATTCGGAGCAGATAGCATTCTGAGGAAGGGCGTCTACGTACATTTCAATGTAGAAGTAGACGTTGTAGGTGTCTGAAGAAGTTTTGATGACAGGAATGGCCTCTGCGGAGTTCTCCGATACCACGGCCATATAATCATCTTTACCGGCGACATCTGCGGTAATTGCGTCCCAGTCGGAGAAATCACCGTCAATCTTGACTTGTACGGAGGGCTTGGTAGGGGTTTCAGGCACCTCGGGGCCGTCAGGGCCGTCGGGGCCGTCGGGGCCGGGTTTTTCCTCACAGGAAATGGCAATAAAAGCACCCATCAGCAAAACTGCTGCAAATCTAAAGAAGCTCTTTTTCATAATACTATAAGATAATAAACTAAAAATAGACTTGTTTGCGGCATAAAGATAAGAAAAATAAGGTTATCAAACAATATAAACGAAACAGAATAGGTTTCGGGATGTTTCATTTGGCGGGTAATCGAAAAAAAGAACGAAACGATTGCAAAACATCAAGAAAAATTCTTATATTTGCGACCAGAATAACAACCAATTAACTTCTTATCACAATGAAAAAGATTTATTTACACATTCTTGCTGCTATCGCAATGATTGGAATGATTGCTGTTTCCTGCGAGAAGAAACCCGGCCCCGACGGCCCCGACGGCCCTGACGGCCCCGATGAGCCCGAAACCGCCATCATCACCATCGACGGTGACTTCGCAGACTGGAGCGCTGCAGCCAACGTGGTTTCCACCGAGGTTCCCGCAGGTCTTGAGAGCTATTGCAACATGCTTACTATGAAGGCAGTTGCAGACGAGGAGAACATCTATCTCTATTTCGAGTACGAGCTTGCCGAGGATCAGCTTGAGGCTCCCTTCGACATCTTCTTCGACGCAGACGGAGATCCTACCACCGGCTTCATCAGCTGGATCTGGTCCAAGGATGCTTGCGGTTGGGACTACCTCCTCGAGACCGAGGGCGGTATTCTTAACAACGGTACCGGCATCAATGACCTCAGCGATATGAATATCTACAAGGCAGCCGCATACACCGATCCCGCTACCGGTGAGCAGTGCGACGGTTGGGGAGATGGCGCACAGCAGGAGAAGCTTGACGCTACCAGCTTTGCCGAGGCAAGCGGTTCTGTAAAGAACGGTGTCGCAACATTCGAGGTTGCAGTTCTTCGCAGCGTCATCAACGCTACCAAGAAGGGCAATGTCGGTGTCGGCATCACCATTTCCGACGCTGGTTGGAACACAATGGGTATCCTTCCCATCGACGAGTCCGGCGTAGGTACTGCAGAGTTTATGCAGGTTGCTCTTCCTTAATCAATTTAAAGGAAAAAGAATAAAGGATGGTCAAATTGACCATCCTTTTTTTATTCTCACCGTTGCGCCGCTACTCTTTTATCGCGTCGTCCAGTCCGGTGAAATCGTAGCGGTAGAGGTAGGAGGTGGAACCGTCGTCATCTCCAACCCAGATGCAACTGTTCTTGTGGTCTACGCATACAGACTCGGGGTTGCCGGGGCCGTTTACGGGATAGGCGCCAAGAAGCGTTGTGGAACCATCCTCTTCACCGATCAGAAAAACGAAAACCTTCCTTGCCTCGGAGTCGATGATCCAGAGCCAGTCTGTGAGTGGATCGTAGAAGAGTCCGGCAATTTCTGATACCAAGGCCTTGTCGTACATCTTCTTTTCCCAAATGAGTGTCTTGGAAGCAAGGTCATACAGGAAAAGATGCGAGTTGGACTGGGCTCCTGCGAGCACCTTGCCGTTCTTGTAATAAGTAAGACCTTCTACACCTGAATTGCCGTAGTTCCTGGCCGCAGGGATGGAGAACAGCGTAGTCACCCTTGTGTTGTAACCAGGGGCTTTGACTATACCTACGCCGTCAGGCTCAAGGCCGATGATCAGGTCTTCGGTTTCCGGATTCCGGGAGATGCCTTCAGCGTCTCCGCCTATGTGGAACTGGTATAGGACTTCGCCGGTGAAAGAAAGCTTGGCCAGGTCTCCGTTGTCACCTACTGTCCACAGAAAATCTTCATCTTTGCTCAGGCACAGGCCGGAGAGCTCGTTGAAGTTAACGGTGAACTTGGTTGAATTGCCCATTTGAGGCATCCGGGGCTCCGGGCCGTCATAGGATTTGACGCCGGAAGTGATGTCGCCGATGCCTGTGGTTTTGCCAGGCTCAAGCTTAATGTCGGTATCTGAGGAATAAATGGCCGGCCACTGTCCGTTTTTGCCCAGAAATATGGTAACTCCGCCCTTGAGAGTCATATCTCCGGGAAGCCACAATTTGACTGTCCTGCCACTTTCCAGAGTCCCGTACTTGAAAGGATAACCGGTGTTCTGTTTCTGTGTAAGTGTTGTTCCCGCTGAGGTATGATTAACCACGAAGTTGGTGACTATTATGCCGTTGCGGTCGTTTGCGCAGATGGCATACTGGTCGTAATCGCCGTTTACACTGAATGTCAGGGAAGAGGAGACGTCTATAAAATTAAAAGTGTCTCCATCCAGATACGCTGCCGTAAGAAGGCCATCGCACGAAGAAAAGTTGGTCAATGTGCCGAGTTTGCCGTTGCCGTGAATTACGGCGGCGTCTGGCCATGCGGCATAGAGGCCGTCGGGTTCTGCCGGCTTCTCTATTACTCCTTCCAGATAGGCGCTTGCTGTTTTACCGTCTGCAGAAATGTCGGAAGCTTTAAGCGTTACGGTCTGTGCCCAGGAACCCAGGTTGCCGTGAACGAAAATCTGGTCTCCTGCATTCCATCTTTCCTGAAGGGTTGAGGCCACGAACTTGAAAGTGCCCGGCTTGAGCGTGCCGTCGTCCGGCGTATCAGGTGTGTCAGGCTTCTCCGGATCTGTATTCCCGGGAGTATCGGGACCATTTGGATCGGGCGTTTTGTTGCAAGAAACTACGGCCACCGTAAAGATGGCCGTAGTAATCATAAGTATTAAAGAACGTCTCATTTAACGTCGAATAACTTGTTGAGTCCGGTTTTTGAGTCGAATACCTGCTTGTTCGCAAGTGCTATGCTGTAGGAAGGATTGTCGGAAAGAAGGGGATCCGGGAGATCCAGGTACAGCGAACCCTTGGCAGTGGACGGAGTGAAGGATGCAACGACTGCATTGTAGCCGGAATGCCAGGTGCGGGGGTCTGCACCAAGCATCGTCCTTTCTTCCTTTCCGTCGGGAGTTACCCATACAAGCCACGCCTCGCGCGGATTCATAGGAGCAGCAAAACCCTTGTTTTCCAGGCGGATGGTTACCGTGCAGCTCTTGCCTGCCTCTATAGCATCGTAGTGTACGTCCTTGAGTACCAGGCGGTAGCCAAGGCGGCTCTTGATCTCGTCGAAGCATCCGTCTTTCTGCCAGCGGGCCAGTACGTCACGGTTGTATCCGTCGTGGAGATAGGTCCAATGGTAATCTACAAGGTCTTTCAGGGTGTTGGGGCACAGGCAGTAATCCGACAGGGCGCATGTCTCTCCGCCCATAATGGTATAACGGGTATCTGCCTTCCAAAAAGTGCGGTCGCCCTCGCCGTCAAAGGTTCCCTGGTCGTTTTCCGAAGCGCCGAAGCAGTCGTTGTGACCTGCCAGGCGCGAGGCTATGGAACCGTCGTGCGCCGTGGCGGCGGTTATGGTATCCTTAACGGCAAGGCCGTACATCTTCTTCTTGAAAGCGGGAGTGCGAAGCTCTATCTGCCTGGATACGGGAACTGCGTCAAGCAGGGCGTCGGTAACCTTTTTTCGGTTGGCCATCGATGAGAAATGCGTGGTGTAGTACCATTCTCCCCAAGTGCCTATGAATCCGGCCTGAAGGACGAACAACACGTCTTCGTTTTTCTGGAGAATGGGTTTCACCTGTTCGATGTGCTTCATTACGATGTCTACTTCCGGCTCCTGGTCAAGTTCAGATGTGCTCTGGTCTACACGGTAGGCGAAACGGACGATTGCCTTGCATCCGCCTTCCCGGATAGCGTCGAAGCACTGCTGGATTTTCTTGAGGTATGCGGATGAGATGCTTCCGTTCATGAAGTCCTTCAGGTAGAACTCGATAAGCCAGAGGGTGTGCCCACCCAGGCGCTTGGACTTCACGTCGGCACCGGAGATGGGCTGTGAGTTGCCGTGGCACTCATAAGCGGTGTAGAGGCCCCTCTCTGGACTCAGGACTTCGCCTGAGGCCTCTTCGAATTCCACTGCCGTGCCGGCGATTTCATCGTCGGGTCCCGGAAGGGAGGCCGATCCGGATCCGGTGACCTTGACGGATACCTCAGCGGTGGCTTCCTTATACTCGGAGGTCTTTTCCTGTGAGACGACGATCTTTACGGTCTCGTCCTTGGGCGTGGCCGTGTAGAACTTGTACTCAAGGTCTCCTACTTTCTCGGCAGCGGCTACTGAAGGCTTGTCAATGCTGACGGTTACGGCACCGTCTGATTTGGAGGTTATCCGAAGATTGAAAGACGCACCGGACGCCAGGGCGCTGCCCGGAGCTCCGTCGATGGAGAGTTCCGGGTCAGCGAGTTCTGCAGGCTTGGGCCCAGGCCCGGGCTCCGGGTTGTCGGGCTTGCATCCTGTGAGCAGGAACACGACAGCCAGGGCCGAAAGGGCTAAAAGTCTTTTCATACCCGATCTACTTTTGAGGGTTCTGAGGAATGCCCGAGGCATTGATCTCGTCGCCGGAGATGAGCAGGGCTATGCGGGGATCGTCGTATTTGACCACCTCGAAGGGATGGTAACCGACATAGCGGCGGTCGATGTTCTTCTTGTTGCGAAGCAACGAGAACATACGGTCTCCCTCGAAGCAGAGCTCCATGCGGCGCTCGTCCAGAACGACGTCAAGTTCGGAATCATAGCCGCGGGACTTCATATTGGCGGCGGTGAAGTCGGCTTCTCCCGTAAGGCCTGCACGGTGGCGGATAAGGTTCACATCCTCAAGGGCCTCGCTGCCCTTGCCAAGGCGGGCGAGCGCCTCTGCCCTGTTGAGGAATACTTCGCCCCAGCGAAGCATGACGGGGGAGCTGAAGGTAGCCTGTCCATCCTGTCCGCTGAACTTGGTGTTGTAGTACCTCACGTAGAGTGAAGCACGGATACCGTTGTCTTCGTCGACATCCTCACGGATGTAAGCCGGGGTTTTGCCTCCGCAGAAGGACGCATCACCGGTAAGGTTCTCGTGGATGTAATAGCGGGTATAGCCGTTGACAACCTCGGGCTTGGCGACATAGGAGTCAGTGACCTTCCCGTCTTTATCGACGATATTAAGGGTATAGGAACCGTCTGAGTTAAGGATCACGTTGTCGCCCTTTGCGTAACCGGATACGCAGAAGTCGCCGGCTACGTCCTTCATAGGGAAGCTTATCAGCTTCTTGCCGTTGTTGAGGATGGCGGTGGGCTCATAGGTGAAGTAGGCCTTGAAGCGCCTGTCGTCGGGGAAGTGGTTGAACAGTTCGATGAGTTCATCATTCCAGTACCATTCGCCCCAGCCGATATTGTTGGGCTCAAGTCCGTCCTTGTAGTACATTGCACCGATGGTCGCGCTGTCGGAAAGAAGGTCGGCGGGATATACGTGGTGGATGCACCAGATGGTCTCGTTGGAGTCCCAGGTGTGCTTGGGATATTCCTGGAGGGTTTCTACGGTGTAAGGAGCCTTGACGGAAGCCGGAGCCTTGGCGATGAGCTCGTCGCAAAGCTCGACGCAGTCTTTAAGGCTCTGCTCGTCACCCATGTTCAAATACACGCGGGCGAGGAGGGCCCTTGCAGCGGTGGCGGAAACGTAGGAAGCGTCGCCGCGCTTCTTGCCCTTGTCCATATACTTGATGGCCTCCTTGAGGTCGGAGACGATGGAATCATAGCACTCTCCGACGGTGGCCCGTTCGGTCTTGGTATAGTCCATGCTGTTGCGCAGGACTACGCCGGGATTGTCCCTGCCAAGAACGTAAGGCATAGCGAACAGGTTAACAAGGTTGAAATGAACCATTGCGCGGAAGAAGTAATTCTCTCCCATCAGGTGGGAACTTTCTGCGTTCTGTTCGGGATCTATGGAATCGATATTGGAGTTTGCCGCATAGATGATTTTGTAACCCATCCACCAGATGTAGGTCTTGTTCTTTGTGTAGTCCACGTCCTCATAACGGTAGGGTCCGAGGAAGGGGTCTGTGGAGTGACCGGAGATGCAGACATTGTCGCCTCTGGTTTCAGCAAGCTGGAAAAGGTGACGGACATAAGTGTTGCTGTTGTCGTTGATCTCCTTGTATATGAGCTGGTCTTTGAATAAGGCGTAGATACCGTCTGTAGTATAGACCGCAGCTCCGGGATTCTCTTTAAGCTGTGCCGAGGTCATGGAATCCGAAGAATAGAAGTCCATGTTGCAGGACGCAAGCATAAGAAGTGCGAAACCTATTGCAAATATCTTTTTCATTGCCGTAGTCTTTTTAGAATTTGAGGTCGATACCCATCACTACTGACAGAGGGACGGGGTAGTTGTCGGAGAACAGGCCAGCAAGGGACCATGCTCCTCCTTCGAGGCTGACTTCAGGGTCCATGCCTGAGAAGCGGGAGTAAGTCCAGATGTTGTCGGCGGATACGTAGACCCTGGCGCCGCCCATCTTAACCTTATTGATCAAGCTCTGGGGCAGGTCATAGGAAAGGGTTACGTTCCTGAGGCGGAAGAAGCTGCCGTCTTCGAGGTAACGGGAAGACAGTTCGTGGGCGCTGCTGTTACCGCCGTTGATGGCCTGAGGGTGGGTTGCCTTGGCGTTGGTGCCGTCGGGATCGCCTTTCTTCCAGCGGATCCAGCCGAGTCCGTTGTTGAAGGACTGCTGGTTGTATCCTGCCTTTGCACCGTCGGTATCCATGATAGCCTGGCGGGTGCGGTTGTAAATCTTGTTGCCCACAACGAAGTTACCGTTGACGCTGAGGGTGAAGCCCTTCCAGTTGACACCGGTGTTAATACCGCCGCTGAACCAGGGAGATGCGCTGCCGACCACCTGGGTCGTGGCGTCTCCGTAGGTGTCTACGTTGTACCTGTCAATCTCGTGGCCTTCTTCATCGTATTCTATGTGCTCCCAGAGGGGACGTCCTGACTCTACGTCGACTCCCATCCACTTGGGCATATACCAGGAGTAAATGTCGAGTCCTTCGCGGATTACCTGGGCGACCTCTGACTTGACCATCACGATGTCCTGATGGTCGGGAAGCTCGAGAACCCTGTTCTGGTTGGCTCCGAGGTTGAGTCCGACGTTCCAGGTGAAGTCCTTGGTCTTGATGATATTGCCGTCGATTGCAAGCTCGACGCCCATGTTGCGGACCTTGCCCACATTGTCCATGACGGAGAAGAATCCGGAGGACGGCGGCATGGGACGGTCGAGAAGCAGGCGGGAGTTGATGGTGTGGTATGCATCAAGGGTCAGGTTCCAGTTGTTTGCAAAAGTCGCGTCAAGGCCGAGGCTGGCCATGTAGGCTTCCTCCCAGCCGAGGTTGTAGTTGGCCTGGCGCTCGAGGAATGCTGAAATGACGTTGTTATACTGCGCGGTCAGGGAGAAGGTGTCCTGATACTGGAAGGCAGGGATGTTGTCGTTACCGGTCTTACCGTAGCCGGCACGGAGCTTAAGGAACGTGATGGTGGGGTTGTTCTGGAGGAAATTCTCGTTGGAAATGACCCATGCTGCTGAAGCGCCGGGGAAGAAACCGCCACGGTTCAGGGGACCGAACTTGTAGCTTTCGTCGTAACGCAGGGAGGCGGTGACGATATACTTGCCGAGGTAGGAATACTGAGCCTGGCTCAGGAGCGCCCAGGCCCTGGTGTGGTAATCGCTGCCGCCGGTCTGCCAGTTGACGGTATTGTTGAGGGACCTCTGGCCTGCAGGCATTGAGTTACCGCTGCCCGTAAGGTCGCGTGAATAACCTTCACTGTATTCCCATCCGAGGATGGCGTTCACGTCGTGCTCGCCGAATGTGTGATGGAACTTTGCAAGGTCGGTGGTGCCCCATCCGTTCCACTCTCCGTCGGAGTTGTAGAGGCTTCCGTCAGGTGCGCCTTCTGCGGTACGGGGATCATAGTAGCCCTCTGAATAAGAGTTGGAGCTGTCGTAGCGGTTGGTGGAAGTAAGGGTGAGCCAGTCTGTAACGTTCCAGATGAGCTGGAGGTCGCCTACAAGGCTCTCGCCGTGGCTCTTCTCGTAGTTGTAAAGCTCGTTGTGGAAGACGTTGTAGGTGATGGCGGAATACCATTTGCCACCGTCGGAGCGCTTGCTGGAGCTCACGAGGAGAGGATCCTTGGTGTAGTTGCCGTCTGCATCCTTCACGTAGGGGACGTCGAAGGGGAGCATGACATAGCAGCCTTCACGGGTGCGCCACTTGCCGGCATCGGAAAAGTCTTTCTGATAGTTCACGCGGACGTTCATGTTCAGGCGGTCGGTGATGGGCGCTGAAATGTTCACGCGTGCTGCATTGCGCTTGTAGCCGGAATTGATGAGGGAACCCTGCTCGTTGTAGTGGTCCAGGCTCACGTAGTAACCGACTTTACCGGCCTTGCCGGAAACGGATGCGTAGTAATTCTGAACGACACCGATACGGAAGGCGTTGTCTACCCAGTTGAAGTTCTGGTTTGCAAGGTCGTCGTATGCGGGTGCGTTTCCACCCATCTTTGACTTGCTGTAAATGCTGGAGAAGAAATCGTACAGCTCGTAGGAGTCCATAGGGCTGAAACGGCCGGTGAGCGCCTTCTTTATGCCGGCACTTGCCTTGAAGTCTATCGTGGCCTTGTCCGAGTTGGCGCTCTTGGTGGTGATGACTATGACGCCGCCGGATGCCGCAGCACCGTACAGGGCGGTGGCGGAAGCATCCTTCAGGACGGTCAGGGTCTCGATGTCGTTCGGGTTGAAAGCACCGCCAGCTACGCCGTCGACGACATAGAGGGGGCCTGCGCCCGCATTGATGGAACCGGTACCGCGGATGCGGATGTCGGCGCCAGCACCGGGCTGTCCGGATGAGTTCATCACAACGACGCCGGCTACCTTGCCCTGAAGCATATTACCTACGTCGGGAGTGGTTACGTCCGTGAGCTTTTCGCCGGACATTGAAACGACGGCGCTGGTCAGCTCTGCTTTCTTCTGGGTGGTGAAACCCAGGACGACCACTTCTTCGAGTTGCTGGGTGTCGGGTTGGAGGGAAACGTTGATAACGTTGCGGGCTCCGACTTTCTCGGTTGCAGAAACGTAACCGAGGCTGGAGAAAGTGAGAACGTCGTCGTCGCCAGCCTGGATGACATAGTTGCCGTCGTAGTCGGTCACTGTACCACCTCCAGAGGAGATGATTACACCGGCGCCGATGACGGGCTCTCCGGTAGCCGCGTCAAGCACTTTACCGGAGACGGAATGCGTCTGGGCGAACGCCGACACTGAAAGTGCCAGGGTTGCCAGCACAGTCAGGATGCGGATGGGTGTTAGTTTCATTTGTTTTGTTGGTTATGATTGGTGAATAATTATAGCAAATCGTTCAGTCCTATGAGGTTGAATGCGCGGAAGTACTTGTCCATATCACGTTCTATGCGTCCGAGGACCACTTCCTCGGGGTCGTATCCGAGGCGCTCAAGGTTGGAGTACAGGAAGCCGCGGGCCGCAAGCGTAGCGGGCTGCTGCCAGATGTAGCGGCAGCAGGTGGCGACTATCCAGTCCTGGCGGTCGGGGGTGAGCTCGCCAAGGTCTTTGCCCAGTTCGTCCTCGTGGAGCCACTTTTCCCAGCGGTGGGAATCGTGTACTTCCTTGAGAAGGGTTTCCCTCATGTTGGAGAGGACTGCGACCTTTCCTTCGGCCTCAAGTTTCTTCTCCAGCTGCTCGAGCTCGCACAGGGCCCTGTATTCGCTCATTGTGAACTCGGGGCCTACGTTTGCGGCGCCCATACCGCAGAGGGGATACTCCTCGGGATTAGCTACATCATCGGTGTAATGACCTTTGATGTAGCTTCCCAGAGGACGGACTCTCGCCGTTAGGCGTTTAGCCACTTCGCCATCAAAGATGGTGGTGTCCAGGTCGGTACCAACCTTGCCGACAATGAAACACGGCCAGACGTCCGGGAGCCCTGCACCAATTAACCCTTTTTGCAGATCGGAAATGAATGTATCGAATGTTGTCTCGTCTGCCAAACCTCCGTGGACTTCCTCGGTGCCCACTTCGTAGGAAATGGCGGGGAGCCCTTTCTCTTTCCTGAATTTCTCCGTGTGCGCGATGAGCTCCACCGTGCGCGCGGCAACCAGGTGTATGTCTATTATTTCGCCCTTGGGAACGTTGATGTCTACCGTGGGGTCTACGTGGATGAGGTCGTATCCTGCGAGGACTGCGGCCTCGAATGACTTCTTGACGCCGTTCATTGCGTCTTCGACGCTCCATTTCTCCGTGCGCTGGCGGTCTTTGAGCCAGGGGCCGCCGTGATCTATGGCGACGATTACGGGACCTGTGAAGTTTACCCTCTCAGTCTCAAAGCGGACGGTGCGGGTGAAGGCTTCCTGGGTCATGCCGGTGTATCCGCCGTCGCAGTCTATCTGGTTGAGGGTGGCCGCGAAATAGATGGGGGCGTTGTTGCGCTTTGCGGCGCGAAGGGACGCACGGATGACGGTGGGGGAGTTGGGACAGGCCGCGAAGATGGTGCGGGGAATGCCGGTCTCCCTTTGGAGTTCGTCGATGCGGTGAAGAAGCTGTTCTGTCTTGGGCATATTATTAAATATAAAGTGTGACGCCCTCTACCACGCGGGAAATGTTTCCGGAGATGGACGGGGTGTCGGGATTGAGTCCGCAGTTAAGTGATTTGTAGAAGCCGAGCAGCTGGGCCACTACTACGTAGGCCACCCCGCCGAAACAACCCGGCAAACCGTCTGGGAGACCGGTTTCCATCACGAAATCGCAGACCGACGGGTCGATGTCCGGCCGGCGCTGGCATACGAGCACGCTGGAATGATGGCGGTTGCCTGCCTTGATCTGCTTTACGAGGTCGAGCTCGTAGCGCTGTGTGGAGGATTCGGGGGAGAGGAAATAAACCACCAGGCAATCCGGGTGCACGACAGCCTTGGGGCCATGGCGGAAGCCGAGGAAGGAGTCGAAGGCGCACATCACGGCGCCGTCGGTGAGTTCCTGAAGCTTGAGGCGGGACTCCTCGGCCACGCCCTTAAGCGTGCCGGATCCCAGGAAAACGGCTCTCTTGAAGTCTTTGGATGCGATTTCCCTGATGTCGTCCTCGTAGCGGTCCATCATTTTGCGGACGCACTCAGCCAGTGTGTCTATGGCACTGCGCTGTGATTCTATATCTCCTATCTGGGCGATGAGCGAGCAGGCCAGGAACATGGTGGAGTAGCTGCTGGTCATCGCAAGCGAAAGGTCATTGGTCTCCGGAGGGAGGAGGATGGTGAGGATGTTGTCTGCGTGCATCTGGGCGAGCTTCCCCTCCCCGTTGCAGGTGATGAAGATATGTGCCACCTGCCCGGCAGTCTGTTCTACCGCCTTTACCGTGCCTACGCTCTCGGGGCTGTTGCCGGAGCGGGCGAAAGAGATGAGCAGGACCTTGCTGTCACCGTTGAAATAGAACCCGGGGAAAGTAAGGATGTCCGTGGTGGAAATTGCCCTTGCGTTGCGGAAGCGCGTCTGGTATAGGGCTGGCTCGAGGGCGTCGCCGATGTAGGCCGATGTTCCCGCACCGGTGAGGATTACCTGATAATCCTGGTCGAGGAACTTGTCTATGAAAGACTTTATCTCATTCTTGCGGGCAAGTAAGAGGTTGTACGTTTTCTGCCAGACATCGGGCTGCTGGCGGATTTCCTTATACGTGAAATATTTAAGCACCTCAGTAAATGTAATTGGTTAACTCCACAAATATAGCAAAATGTTTTGTTTTGGCATGATTAATCAAAAACGAAACAGTTTCGGCATTTCTTTATAATCTGAATAACACTCTGTAGTATAGCAAATTACGTGCTTTTACAAAGTGTTTCATATGGTTTCATAATCTCGGGCTAAGGCGAAACGGTCTCTACGTTGATATTCATGGCGCGGAGCTGGTTGAGCACCGCAGCCGGGAGGTTGTCGTCCGTAATTACGGTGTTGATCCTGTCGGGCATGGCGATGAAGGCGAGGGCCCTTTTGTTTATCTTGCTGGAGTCGAAGACCGCGATAACCTCACGGGCCCTGGAAATCATGACCTGGTTGGTGCTGGCTTCTTCCACATTGGGGGTTGACAGACCCGCCTCGACGCTGAAGCTGTCTACGCCGAGGAACAGCTTGTCGCAGTAGAAAAGCTTGAGATTGGATTCCGCCAGCGACCCCACAGTGCTGAGGCTGGGCTCCCTCACGCTGCCGCCCATGAGCATGACCTTGAAACGCTTGTACTTGAGCGCCTCTATCATGGCGTTCACGGAGTTTGTGATGATTGTGAGGTCGTTGAAGGGGTCTAGGTTCTTTGCCACCTCAAGCGCGGTGGTGCCGGAATCTATCATTATCGTGTCGCCGTCTTTGATGTGGGAGGCGGCGGCACGCCCTATGGCCTCTTTCTCCCTGGCGTTTACAAGGCGTTTGTAGTTGATATTGCGTTCTTCGTTCTCCGCCACGCTGGCTACGACGCCCATTATGGCGCCGCCGTGTACGCGGATGAGAAGTTTTCTTTCCTTGAGGATCCTGAGGTCCTTGCGAATCGTAACTTCCGAAACGCCGAACTGTTTGCTGAGTTGCGAGACGGTGACTGAAGAGTCCTCTCTGAGGCGTTGCAGGATGGCTGAGCGACGCCCTTGGGCGGTGTCATAGATGTTCATGAGGTTAGTGTTTGTTGCAAATATAAGACTTTTTTGATACGAAACAAAACGAAATGATTTTTATTTTAAAAATGAAACGCCAATTGTGAGTTGAAAGAAAATCATTATCTTTGTAAGACTGACCAAAACACTATTACAATGAAGCACTACGACATAGCCGCCATCGGCGAACTCAATGTGGACATCATCCTCAACGGAATAGAGTCGGAGCCCGAGATCGGCAAGGAAAAATTCGCCTCCAGCATGACCGTCACACTGGGCAGTTCCACGGCTATCTTCGCGGCCAACGCCGCGTCACTCGGCAGCAAAGTCTGCTTCGTCGGAATGATAGGCCGCGACTCCTTTGGTTCGCTCGTACGCAGCAGCCTGGAGCAGCGGGGAGTAGATACTTCATATCTCGTAGAAGGAGACACCCCCACGGGAGCTACAATCTGCATGAGCTACGGTGAAGACCGGGCCAATCTTACTTATCAAGGTGCAATGGACGTGATGGGGTTCGACGACATAGACCTTTCCGTCTTCGACAATGCCTCCCACATACATCTGAGCTCGCTTTTCATGCAGTCAGGCCTCCTGAGAGACATCCACAGGATCCTTGACCTCGCCGCAGAAAAGGGCGTTACCGTTTCGCTTGACACCCAATGGGACCCGGTGGAAAAATGGGCCCTTGACTATAAGGCCGTCCTTCCAAAGATAGCGGTTTTCATGCCCAACGAGAAAGAACTCCAGGCTCTCACGGGCACGTCCGACCTGGAGAGCGCCATAGCCGCCGTAGTACCTTATCTTGGCAATGCCATGCTGCTCAAGTGCGGCTCGGCCGGATCCATCCTCATCCGCAAGGACGGCTCGCGTCACGAACTGCCCGCATTCCTCAACCGTGATGTAGTAGATGCCATAGGCGCGGGAGACAGCTGCAACGCCGGCTTCGTCAGCGCATTCGTGAAAGGACTTCCGTTGGAGGAGTGCCAGCGTACGGGCAACCTTACCGGCGCCGTAAACACCACGGCCGCCGGCGGTACCGGGGCTTTCACTTCGCTCGATGCAGTGCGCCGTATCTGCCGCGAACGTTTCGGAACCGAAATCAAACTATAGGACATGAAGCGTCTTTTCCCCATATTCGCCCTGACCGTCCTCGCCTCCTGCGCCGGACTCCCGTCCGACCGCATAATCAGCGGCGGCAAGGTAGCCGGTAACGTGACCGTGCTTGTGGGCACTGAATCGCCCGAGGGTTTCCCCGGCATGACTCTCCGCAGCGTGGCTTTCGTCAACAACGGCGGCACACCCATAAACGTAGATGCCATAGAGACCTCTTTCATCGAGCTTGACAGCCCGGACGTCTGGACCTTCCAGCCCACCTCCAGCGGTGAGCGTAAGGACTGGGCGTTTCCCGTAAAAGACGGCTTCAGCCAGCGCAACTATCTGGGAATGAACGATTCAGACTATGGCGGAGGCATCCCCATGGTCTGTCTGTGGTCTCCTGGCAAGAATATCAGCGTCGGCCTCGCGGAACCCGTTCTCCGCCTGGCGAGCATGCCCGTCACCCGCAAGGGCGGCCGGACCCGCGCATGCATCAGGCAGGATTTCGATACACCCCTCGTCCTCGCCCCCGGAGATACGCTGTGCGCATACCGGCAGTTCGTCATGCAGAGCAGCGGAGACTTCTTCAACCCGCTCCGTGAATTTACGCAGTACATGCAGAAAGAATACGGCTTCCAGCCGCCCGTGTCGCCTGAAGATGCTTTCGAGCCGGTATGGTGCGCATGGGGCTACGAACGCCAGTTCACGGTAGATGAAGTAATCGGCACGCTCCCCAAGGTCGTGGAACTCGGTTTCAAGTGGGTCGACGTGGACGACGGCTACCAGATTTGCGAAGGCGACTGGGAAGCCAACGACCGCATCGGACCCGACGGCATGCGCCGCCTTACGGACGCCATACATGACGCCGGCCTCCGGGCCAAGCTCTGGTGGGCTCCTCTTGCCGCAGACCCCGGCAGTTCCCTTGCCAACGGGCATCCGGAACTGCTTCTCGTCCAGAAAGACGGCTCTCACGAAGACATAAGCTGGTGGGACAGCTGGTACCTGTCGCCCGTCAACAAGGGTACGATGGACTACACCCTCGCCCTAGTAGACCGTTTCCTGGTAGACTGGAACTTCGACGGCTTCAAGCTGGACGGCCAGCATCTCAACATGTCCGCACCCGACTACAATCCCGCCAGCGGCCTTTCTTATCCCCAGGAGGCCTGCGAGCGTTTTCCCGAATTCTTCAAGGGCATTTCAGAAAGGGCGGCGGCGGATAAACCCGGTTCCATCGTCCAGGTCTGCCCCTGCGGGTGCGCGGTGAATTTCTTCTGGCTGCCCTACATCAACCAGTCCGTGGCGTCGGATCCCACTTCCAGCGCTCAGATACGCATGAAACGCAGGGCCTATGCCGCCATGTGCCCCGACCTCGCCTATTATGCAGACCACGTTGAACTCAGTGACGGTGGCCTTGATTTCCCGTCACAGATAGGCGTGGGCGGCATAATCGGCACCAAGTTTACATGGCCCGAGCCAAATCCCCACGCCACGGAGAACGGCGGCAGCCTCCTCACCCCCGAGAAGGAGCAGCTCCTCCGCAAATGGGTGCCCATCTACAAGGAGAAGATGCTTTCCAGGGGAGAGTATCTTAATCTGTACGACTTCGGCTTCTTCAGGCCTGAGGCTCACGTCATTTCAAAGGACGGAGCAATGTACTATGCATTCTATGCAGAATCCTGGGATGGCGCCCCCATAGAACTCAGGGGCCTGGACAAAGACCGCTCGTACACAGTGACGGAATATGCCGCAGACGAGCCCCGCACATATACGATAGATGGTACGGATCCCGTCATAACTCCGTCTTTTACCGGTAGTTACCTCATTGAAGTCAAATAAAACCAATAAAGAACCCGTATTATGATTAAAAGATTCCTTTCCTTGATGCTGTTAGTTCCCGTGTTGTTCTGCTGCAAGCCCGACAACCCCGATCCGACTCCCGGGCCCGATAATCCCGACCCGGAGAACGTAGACCCGGAGCCCCAGGATGACATCTATGCCAAGGCCGCTCCCGAGGTGAAGAACGGCGACACCGTCCTTGCCACCAACCCCAATGTGGAGAAGTTCCTCACGGAGGTAACCTATCCCGACAAGGATTACTCGGAGACCAAGATTTACGATTACTACGGAGGTTTCAACCGCAAGAAGTACGACGAGAACGGCAATCCCGATCCCAACGGCAGCATTGTCAAGAATCCCGTTTCCGACAAGCCTCAGACCTACAGTATCCGCTGGAAACCCGATGCAGACGCCGGGAACCTCACCCTTCACCTTTCGGACCAGTACGATTGGAGCCAGGATGTCGCCATCAACCCCGGCATCGCATTCATAGACATCACCAACCTCGTCCCCAACGACCGTTACACATATACCGTCACTTCTGAAAGCGGTAAAGTCATGACTGAGGGCTCCTTCAACACCACCGGCCACCTCCATCAGGTGTTCTTCAAGACAGCCTGCCGCAACGGCCGTGACCTCGGCGGTTGGAAGACCCTGGACGGCAAGACGGTTAAATACCGCAAGCTCTTCCGCGGCGGACGTATGGAAGAAATCAGCAAAAAGGGCGGTGTAGAGGCAATCGCTCAGGGGATAGGTGCAGAACTCGACCTGCGCAACAGCGATGCCCTCAACAGTCCTGCGGTATCCGGCCTCGACTTCCTCGCTCCCAAGATCGAGACCGGCGGCAAGACTATGCTCACCACCGACAAGGAGAAGACAAAGCAGTGCTTTGAGTTCATAGTCAAGAGCCTGCGCGAGAACAAGGGCGTGTACTTCCATTGCTCGCTGGGCCGCGACCGTACCGGTACCCTTGGAATCCTCCTCCTCGGCCTGCTTGGCGTAAGGGACGGAGACATTTCCAAAGAATATGAGGTAACCTACTTCGCTCCCCTTGGATACAGTTGCTCAAGCTCCGAGACTGCATCTTCCTACGACAAGGAGCTCGGCTGGCTGTTCCAGAACAATCGTACCAAGTGGGTATATTCCGACGTCGCCCCTTACTTCTGGAGCTTCGCTGGAGACACCGGCACCTTTGCAGATGGCGTAGAGAAGTATCTTCTCACAGTTGCTGGCGTGAGCCAGAAAGATATCGACGATTTCCGCAGCATGATGCTTGAATAATCAGTTTACGGCATATGAAACTTTTCAGATTCCTTTGTTTCGCAGCACTGGTCGCCCTTGCATTCTCTTGCAAGAGCGAAGATCCTTACGGATACACCATCAAGAACCATCAGATCGTTTACAACACGCCTCCTCGCCCGGCAGACCAGCAGTCTATGCTGGGCTTCGCCGCCGAGCCCATAGAGCACGTAAGAATCGGCCTCGTGGGCCTTGGAGACCGCGGCTCAGGTGCAGTCCACCGTTTCCCTTACCTTGAGGACGCTTCCCTCGTCGCCCTGTGCGACCTCTATCCCGACCGCGTAGAAAACGCCCAGAAGATACTCGAGTCTCACGGCGCACCCCGTGCCATCCACGAGTTCTCCGGCCCCGAGGGCTACAAGCAGCTCTGCGAACTTGAAGACGTAGACCTTGTATACCTCGCCGTTCCCTGGCAGCTCCATACTCCCATCGCAGTATATGCAATGGAGCACGGCAAGCACGTGGCAATCGAGGTTCCCGCAGCCACCAGCATCAAGGAGTGCT
>JAGCCD010000134.1 GCA_017651785.1 Bacteroidales bacterium | reverse complement strand
CGCCGCTCCAGAAACGGAACGGTGGATTGGTCTCGGAGCCGAAGGATGTGTGGCCTTCTTGCGGGAAGAAGATGTTCTGGATACTATCGGTTCCGGGGACCGCCTCGACAACTCGAGCGCACTCGTGCTCGGGGCGGCAGTTTACCTCGTTGAGGGACCAGCGCTCCATTGCCGTGAGGTTGCGGCGATACATGTCCGAGTACCAACTGTCCGATAATGAGCGGTCTATGTGGTAGATCACCAGGCCGCGTCCGCCAAGGTGAGCGTCGCTGTCCCGGTTGTCCCGGCACTCGAGCAGATAATACTCGTTCTGGTTGTCCGTGGGAATCTTGAGATACTCTTTGTACCTGCTGAGGGGGCGGAGCCTGTAGGATCCTTCCACAACGTCCAGGCACGTGCCCATACCCAGCTGCTCAAGGTCTATGGAGCACAGATTTGTCATAGGCTCAGGATTGTCCATTAAGCTGAGCCCGCCCCAGAGGCCTTTTGAGGTGCCGCCGCTGAGCTTGCCGTCGGTGTCGTACAGGTCCATAAGGCCGAGGGAGTGGCAGAATTCGTGGGCGAAGACGCCCGGGGACGAGAACTCCGCGCAAACGGAGAAACTGTCTGCGGTCTTGCTGCCAATGGAAAGGGCACCGCCCCTGTCGTGAAGGAAGATATGCTGCGGCCAGATGTATTGGGAACCATAGCCGGCCGATTCGCTTTGGCCGGCGAACACTATGCAGATGTTGTCTATTCGGCCGTCGGAATTGTTGTCGTAGCGGGAGAAGTCTGCGCTGCTCTGCGTGCAGGCGGCGCGGATAGCCTCGTCTATGCCTACGTCCTTCATGCTGCTGGAGTTGGCTCCATAGCGGGACATAGGATAGGGAAGCCTTATGACGGGGAGGATGTCGAAAACGAAAGTGCGGCCGGGTGCGAACTGACCGTCCAGGTACGCACGCGCGGACGCAACTTTATTGTCTACGTATTCTTTGGTATTTGTGAAGGAAACGTCACTGAACTCTACGGGGATGACCGCATACCTTAGCGTTTCGGCGGACAGGAGGGCCGCCGGAAGCAGTAGGAATAGGAGTGAGATCAGTCGTTTCATAGTAGTCAGAAACAAAAGGCCGGTAACCTCTCGGCTCCCGACCTTTAAACGTGTACTAAAACCTAAACCTGCAACATAGATGCAGAAGATTTCAGAAACGTTGCATCAAAATGCAAAAAAAATTATTTTTTTGCTTCAGCCACGGAAACCTTGCGGAATTCCTTAAGATCCTGCATGAGCTCAAGAGCGGCCTTGCGTGCGCGTGCGCCAGCGGCCTTGTTGCCCTTAACTACCTGAGCCTCAGCGTTTACCTTGAAGGCCTCGATGTTCGCGTTGATTTTTTCTACAAGTGCTTTCATAAGAAAATAGTATTAAAATTGTTAATGCTAAAGTGTCAAAAAACTTGTGCAAGTTAAAAAACTTTTTTTAAACAACAAGCAAAAATAAAAATAACTTATTGATTTTGCGCCTTTTCCGTGGGATTGGCGGGAGCGTTGAGTTCGCTCATAGCCCTCTGTGAACCGGCCAGCGCCCAGGTCTGGATTCCGCCGCGTACCCTTTCCGCGATTGCGGGCAGTTCAAGGCACTGCTCAGGGCTGAAAGGAGACAGGACGTAGTCTATCTGGCCGCCCTCGTAGAACTCGTGTCCGACGCCCAGGCGGATGCGGGCGTAGTTGCGGGTCATCAGGACTTCTTCTATGTTGCCAAGACCGTTGTGGCCGCCGTTGCTGCCTCTCGTGCGCATGCGGATGGAGCCGAAGGGAAGGTTGATGTCGTCGCAGACTACTATAAGGTTCTCCAGGGGGATGTCCAGTTCATTGAGCCAGTACCGGATTGCATTGCCGCTAAGATTCATGTATGTGGAAGGCTTGAGCAGGTGGAACTGCCTGCCCTTTATGCCGAGCGTAGCCATGTCGCCGTAGCGGACGGTTTGAAAGGCAATATTGGACGCCTGAGCCCAGGCGTCCAATATGATGAATCCGATGTTATGTCTCGTGCCTGCGTACTGGTAACCCATGTTGCCCAGGCCGGCTACGAGGTAGCTCCTGTCAGACACTTTTAAGCCTCTTCTGTGGCGGTTACTACGGTGTTGCGGGTAGTCTTGACGCCGCAGATGATGGTATCCTTGTCGGTGAGGACCTGGATGCCGTCAAGCTTGATGTCGCCTGCCTTGAACCTCTTGTCGAGGCCGAGGGGAGTGATGTCGATGGTAACTTCGTCGGGAAGCTTGGCCATGGTGCCGCTGATGCGGACCTTGCGTACGTTCTGATAGAACTTACCACCCTGCTGTACACCGAGTGCATGACCGGTGATGACGATGGGAACTTCGATGCTGATGGGCTTTACGTCGCCTACTGCAAGGAAGTCAACGTGCAGGCAAGCGTCGGTGACGGGGTGCCACTGAAGCTCGTGAAGCACGGCGGTGTATTTCTTGCTGCCGTCGAGTACGAGGTCGATGATGTGTGCCTGAGGAGTGTCGGTAACAGACTTGAGCTCCTTTGCGTTTACGGTGAAATGGACGTTCTTGACTCCAAGACCGTAGAGGTTGCAGGGGACGAGGCCTTCTGCGCGGATTGCTTTGATAGCGGCCTTTCCGCTGATCTCGCGGGTGGTGCCGTTAAGAGTGAAATGCTGCATTTTGTTTAATTTAAAAATGTGTTACTCATCCCGGTACGGGCCGGGACCCATTGCACCAAAACCGTACTGGTTTTAAAATGCGGGCGCAAAGATAATCAGAAAACTCGAAGAAACAATGCTAACCCAGTAATTTTTCGCTTCTTGCGATGAAATCTGACAGAGCCTTGCCCTTCAGCATACCCTTGCCAAGCAGCGCAAGGTCCACTACCTGGCGCAGCAGGTCGGCGTTTCCTTCACGGTCTGCCCAGATCTTTGCCATAAGGGGATTCTCCATATTCACCTTTACGTCGTACGACTCGGGCATCGAGCCGTAGAAGTTCATTCCTCCGCCAAGGGCGCTCATCTCGCGCCAGCGGCGCATAAACTCGCTCTGGGTGAGTACGATGGGAGCTGTGGTCTCTCCCAGGTTCTCTGCCTCTACAAGGTACTCGTTGCCCTGTGGCAGTGCGCCTTTGATAAGCTCGTCCAGCGTCTTCTTGTCTTCGTCGCTCATCTCGAACTTCACCTTCTCGTCCTTGGGGATGAGACGGTCCGGCGTATCGCTGTCCACGCGTGCGAAGCGGGTGTCTTTGACTTTCTGCTCAAGCATATTCACGAAGTGGCTGTCGAGCTCGCAGTCCATCAGCAGGACGTCGTAGCCCAGGTTGCGGGCGGCTTCTATCTGCATGTACTGCGCTTCCGCGTCTGTTGCATACAGGTACACCACTTTCTTGTCCTTGTCTGTCTGGGCGCCTTCGATGGCCTTTCTGTAGTCGTCCAGCGGGAAGTACTTGCCGTCCGTGTTCTTGAGGAGGGCGAACTTGAGAGCGCGCTCGCAGAATTTCTCGTCGCTCAGCATTCCGTATTCTATGAAGAGCTTGATGTTGTCCCACTTCTGCTCGAACTGCTCGCGCTGGGAGGTGAAGATTTCCTCGAGCCTGTCGGCGACCTTCTTGGTGATGTAGGTGCTGATTTTCTTCACGTTGGCGTCGCTCTGAAGATAGCTGCGGCTTACGTTGAGAGGGATGTCGGGGGAGTCAATCACGCCGTGAAGAAGGGTGAGGAAGTCGGGCACTATGTTGTCTACGTGGTCCGTGACGAACATCTGGTTGCAGTACAGCTGGATCTTGTGCTTGTCAATGGCCATCCTTTCCTTGATCTTGGGGAAGTAGAGCACTCCGGTGAGGTTGAAAGGGTAGTCCACGTTCAGGTGGATGTAGAACATAGGGTCTTCCTCGGTAGGATACAGGTCGCGGTAGAACTTCATATAGTCCTCTTCCTTGAGGTCTGCGGGCGCCTTGGTCCATATAGGCTCTATGTTGTTGATGACGTTGTCCTTGTCGGTGTCAACGTACTTGCCGTCCTTACACTCCTGCTCCTTTCCAAAGATTATCTTGACCGGCATGAACT
>JAGCCD010000133.1 GCA_017651785.1 Bacteroidales bacterium | reverse complement strand
GTCTTTCTCTGCAATGGCCATAAGGCCCTCTCCCCTGGAGAAGGCGTCTGACAGGCTGGAAAGAAGGCGCTGGCGGTCCTCAAGATTGCCGAAACGGTCTACCAGAAGCCACGCATCCTGCGGGTCTTCCTGCTTTTGCAGGATGTCCTCTATCTTGCGGGGAACGCCGTCTGCCCAGAGGCGGTTGTAGCCGTCTTCTTTAAGCTGCAGAAGCAGCTCGGTGCGGTCTGTGCGGTTTTTCCAGTTGAGGTCTGCAAGGATGAAGCGGTCTGCAGGTTCCTGGGACTCAAGCCAGCGGATAACGTCTGCAACTCCTTCCTTGCGCACCTCGTTACCGCTCACGGGGCTGTATGTCCTGCCTATCCGGGCAAAGATAAGCCTCAGATAATCATAGATTTCTGTAGTGGTGGCAACGGTGGAGCGGGGATTCTTCACGCTCACCTTCTGCTCTATAGCGATTGCCGGAGGGATGTCTTCTATGCCGTCCACGTCGGGCTTGTTCATTCGGCCCAGGAACTGGCGCGCGTACGAGCTGAGGCTTTCCGCAAAACGCCGCTGGCCTTCTGCGAACAGCGTATCGAACGCCAGGCTGGACTTGCCGCTGCCGGATATGCCGGTAATGACCACCAGCTTGCCGCGCGGAATCTCCAGCGTGATGTTCTTGAGGTTGTTTACTCGTGCGCCCTTTATAAGCATAGCTTACAAAAGTACAAAGAATTCAGTCCTTTTGCAAGGTCTTGGCATAATGGCACTGTAGGACTTCTTCCGACGGGCCGTGCCAGTTGTGCATCCCGTTCCCGAGGCAGTTGCGCCATTGCCTGCAGTGGGCGCACTTGCCAGTCTTTGCCCAGCTGCGGTCACGGAATGGCTGGAAGCGGGTCTCCCAGACCTTGTAGAAGTTGTCTTCGTAGATGTTTCCCTGAGAGAAACGGTCCCTGTCTATGTTGGGGCACGCGCAGATGCGGCCGTCTATCAGGACGGAGGCGATATTGATTCCGGCATGGCAGAAATATCGTACCGGACGCACCTTTTCCTCGTATCGGCCAAGGTATCCTTCGCAGCTGAAAGTGACATTCACCATATCCGGTCTTGACCTCTTGTCCTGGATGAAGTCCATAAGGGTAACGAATTCTGCATCAGACAGATGCATATCCGAATCATTTGCGGCGCGTCCTATCGGGATTATTGTGAAGAGACGCCATTGCCTTACCTTCAGCGCCTTAAGCGTCTCATAGATCTGAGGCAGTTCTTTCAGGTTGCGTTTGTTCACGCAAGTCACTACATCGGAGTTCAGCCGGGGCTCCGCAGCCATTATGCCTATGGCTTTTATCGCATGCCTGTAACTGCCGGGAACGCCGCGCATCCAGTCGTGAGAAGACTCGAGGCCGTCAAGGCTGATGGTCATTGCTCCCATACCGGCTTCCATCATCGCGGCGTGTTTGTTCTCATCGTAGAACCATCCGTTGGAAACCATTCCCCAGCCGAATCCCCGTTTGCATATCTCTTTGCCGGCAGCCCCGATGTCCGGCCTCATAAGGGGCTCTCCCCCGGTGAGAACGACGGAAAAATCCTTTGGCCTGTGCGTTGGCGGGATGGTATCAAGCGCGCGCAGAAAATCCTCCAGCGGCATATCCTTCTCCCGGCTCAGCACCGAGCAGTCGCTGCCGCAGTGGCGGCAGTGGAAATTGCAGCGGGTGGTACACTCCCAGAACAGGTAGTTCAGTTCATGCACTTTGGTTTCGTTGTCTCGAAACAGGCGGAACAGCAGAGGATTCATGACACAAATATAATCAACTGTTCATTTCTTCCTTGCATGTGTGATGCAAGATTCCGTGCAATATTGTATTTATCTGATTGAAAAGACTATTTTTGCATTATGAAATGGCTGCATAATCTTCTGAAGGGCGCTTCACTCACAACTGCTTTGTTTATCTTCCAGGCCTGCTACGGTATGCCTCAGAATGCGATGCTGGACGAGTATGGAGAGGCTCCCATGACTTTTCTTGTCCACTCCAAAGCCACCGGCGCGCCCGTAGAGGGTGTTCTTGTCCAGGGCTCCTCCAATGAAAACGGCGGCATGGCCTACCGCAATCTTGGGGTCACGGATTCAAATGGAGTTTGCAAGGTCAACATCCCTTACTATCGCAACGTAAGAGGCCCCTGGCTCAGATTCGAAGACCCCTCTGGAAACTATGCCGTAAAAGACACCGTGCTCTACGATCTTCGCGAGCGAGATATCGAGATTGACTTGAATCAGCTATGAGAACTTTCACCTTATTTGTCGCTTTTGCCTTGCTCTCGCTGAATTGCTTTGCGCAGGGTCCTGACGGAGAGACCGCACCTTTCAACAAGCAGTTCTCCCTGGAACTCAGCACCGGTATTCAGCCCTTGCATATGACATTGGCGCCTTCCTATGATGAAGAGAAAGCTCTGGCTAAGCAAGGAATGACTTTCGACGATTCTGATGCGATCTGCGTTCCCATCAACATCACTGAAGTATGGCGCGTCCGTCCTCATTGGGAATTATGCCTTACAGAAGGCATTTGTTGGAAATATGCCGAGGTCTATACATATAGCACCTTTGGCATAGACCCCAACGGCAATCCGCGTTACGACTATAATTACAACAACCGCATCCCGGCCGGGCATAAAGCCACTCTCCCGATAGGATCCCTAACATTCCAGGCACGTTTCATCTGGGTCCCCAGATGGAAGGTCACGATGTATTCCGCACTGGGCGTAGGCTTGACCACCGCTACTTCTTTAGTCCCCCTTCCCGGCATCACGCCCATCGCCGTTCGCTTCGGAGGCGAGCATCTGTATTTCTTTGCAGAAGCTACCCTGGGGCCCATCGCCACCCTTGGCCACGGCGGCATTGGCTGGAAGTTCTAAGCCGTCAGTTCTTACTAACAAGAATTGCCGCTAAGGCAAAGACGCCAAGGGCCATCGGATAATACAAGTGGCCGATTATAGCTGCTGCTGAGACGCCGGCAAGACCGGAGGCCATGAGCATTTGTGCGCCGTAAGGTATGATGCCCTGGATTAGGCAGCTGAAAGTATCGAGGATGCTTGCGGTACGGCTTGGATTGAGCTTGAACTTTTCAGTTATATCCTTAGCCAAAGGGCCGGCTGTGATGATTGCAATGGTATTGTTGGCCGTGCAGAGATTCACTAGGCACACCAGTGCCGCTATGCTTAGAGAGGCTGC
>JAGCCD010000013.1 GCA_017651785.1 Bacteroidales bacterium | reverse complement strand
CTTGGACGGAGTGTAAACCTTGCCGTTGTAGTAGGGGTTGGTGCATTTCTCCGAGATGACATCTCCCTCGGCAGTGGTGCTTCCCCTTGCAAGCAGGGTGACGCCCTTGCGCACTGCGTCTGAGCGTGAGTCCAGGAAGTCTATGAGCTTCTGGCTGGGCACCTTGTAACCCCATCCCTGCAGGGGCTCCTTGTTGCCTCGGGGACCCTGGATGAAGGTGTAGTAGCACAGTGGCATACCGCCTGTGGTCTGGCCCATATCGGAGCTTTCAATCTCCATAACCGATTCCGCTCCGCCCTCATTCTCTACGTTGAAGGCGTCCTTGAAACGGTTCATAAGGGAGTACTTGCCGCTGGCGATCACCGCGTCCGTAAGGCGGGCGGCCTCGTTCCAGTCTTTCCTGTAAAGGGCGACCTTGGCTTTGAGAGCCATTGCAGTGTACTTGTTGTAACGTCCCTTGTAGTCTGTGAACGACTCGGGAACCACCGCTATGGCGTCGTCCAGGTCCTTGTATACGAAATTGTACACCTCTTCTGCGGTAGAAGGCTTCATGGAAGCCAGCTCGTTTGCGGACATGGTCTTGTCTATTACGGGAACCGTTCCAAACAGGCGCACAAGGTTGAAGTATGCGTAGGCGCGGATGATTTTGGCTTCTCCCCGGCACTCCTGCACCATTAGTTGACCCGCCTCGGAGGTGATCTCCTTCTGGAAGGTCTCCATAGACTCTATGGCGTAGTTTGCGGCGGAGGAGATGTTGTAGAAGAAATTCCACATCGCCTCTATGTTGTTGTTTTCCGGCCCGTAGGTAAAGTTGTCCAACTCTCCCACGGTAGGGCCGTCAGCCTCGGTGGAGCCTTTGTCGGCGTCGTCGGAGACAATCTCCATCACGCCCACGTAGTTCTGGGCCCAACCTTCGCTCAGGCGCATGCTGGCGTATGCGGCGCTCACGGGAGAGAAAATGTTCTCAACCTTGGAATAGTCGAGTCCGGCGGAGGGCATCGTGGCCTCCTGGCGGATGTTCAGGAAATCGGAGCAGGAAACTGCCAGCAGAGCGGCTGCGAGTAATATGATTCGTGCTTTCATAGCCTAGAAATTCATGTTTACACCGAAGGAATAGATGGACTGCATTGGATAGACGGAAGAACCGTCTATGCCGTTTGCGATGGGAGAACCGCCGATTTCCGTAGTGAAACCGTTATAGCGGAACAGCGACAGGGGCCTCTGCGCAGAGAGGTACGCCCTTATGGAACCCTTTCCGAACACGTTCCGGAAGGTGTAACCCAACTGGACGTTCTGGATACGGAACATCGAGCCGTCCTCTACCCAGAAGCTGTTGCTCTGGGCCATCAGAGACTCGGTAAGCGCCCTTGGAGTGGGGTACGTGGCATCGGGCCTGTCTTTGCGCCAGGCGTTCTTGTAGAACTCCAGGTCGTAGTTGCCGTCTGCGAAGACCTGCTTGTTGAGCCTCTTGGCGTTGAATATCTTGTTGCCGATGTTGGCGTTCATCACCATAGAGAAGTCCCAGCCCTTCCATTCGAAACCCAGGTTGAATCCTAGCATCAGCCAGGGAAGAGGGGAGCCCAGATATACGCGGTCGGCCTCGGTGATCTTGCCGTCGGGCGTGCCGTCCTCGTTGCCTGCGAAGTCGTGGTACTTGAAGTATCCGCCGCCGGTGGCAAGCTGGGTGATCTCCGACATCTGGGCGTCGTATTCGGTCTTGAAGATTTCGTCCACCTGATAGCCCCAGAAGGCGCCGATGGGATAACCCACCTGCGTCATTGTGGCGTAGGCACCGTTTGTAAGGGCTCCGGGGATGTTGTCCCTGCCCTCGAGCGCCAGCACCTCGTTGTGGTTGAAGGTGGCATTGAGGCCCACATTGTAGTTGAACGATTCCGCAATGGTATCGGCCCACTTTAGCGAGAGCTCCACACCGGCGTTGAGCACCTTGCCGTTGTTGGCCAGCAGGGTGGATACGCCGCCGCCGGTTGCGATGGGGGCGTGGAACACAACCCTGTCGGTCACTCGGTGATAGAGGTCTATTTCTCCGGAAAGGCGGCTTCCCAGGAAGGCGAAGTCGGCGCCGACGTTGGTCTCTGTTACGACCTCCCATTTGAGGTAGTTCTGGAACACCGTCTGCGCTCCTATTCCGTCAACCAGCGTGTCACCGAACACGGCGGAGGAATCTACTCCCGAGTTGCCGGCGATGTTGATGTCGTTGGCGGGGACGTTGTCGTTACCGAGCATACCCCAGCTGGCGCGCAGCTTGAGGAAGTCGAAGGCTGAGCCCTTCATAAAGGGTTCGTCGGAGATGTTCCATCCAAGGCCCACGGAGGGGAAGAATCCCCACTTGTCCTGGTACTTGGAGCTGCCGTCCTCGCGGAAGGTGACAGTTGCCAGATACTTGCCCTTGTAGCTGTATGTGCCGCGGGCGAAGAAGGAGAGGCCGTTGTAGCGGCTTGCGCCGTCGGTGGCCGTCTGGTTCTTGTAGGAGCCGTTAACCAGGTAGCGGGCGGCGTCGTCAAAGTCGGGGACGCTGCTTGCGCGGCCGGTGAGCCAGGCGTTGTACTGCATTCGGGTAGACTGTCCCAGCATTGCGGAGAAGCTGTGGTCTCCTATCTGGTCCGAATAGGTGAGGGTGTTGTCCAGGATCTGGTAGGTGCCGTATGCGTAAGTCTTGCCCAGGCTTGATACGCTCGTGCCCTGAGAGCCGCCCACGAAGTGCTCGGGGGTGTAGCTCTGCTGGTCCGCGAAACTGAAGTCCAGATTGTAGGAGGTCTTGAACTTGAGTTTCTCCGGGACGATCGTGGCCTCTGCGTATGCGGTGAATACGGTCTTGAGTCCCTTGTCTGTGCTATGGTGATAGAACGCGGCGGCGGCGGGGTTGCCGTATGAGTTGGCGTAACCGTAGCGCTGGGGGGAGTCGAAGTGCTCGGGATAAGCATCCACATTGCCCTCGTCGTACACCCCGTACACGGGAGGATTCACGAAAGCCTGGTAGTAGACGCCGGAATTGGGGTTGTTCCTGTCGTAACGTGAAACCACCGTGTTCACTCCCATCTTGAGCCAGGAGGTCATGGTCTGGTCAAGCCTCGCACGCAGGTTGAAACGGTTGTAATCGTTTACGCAGTAATTCATTATACCGTCCTGATAGAAGTAGCTCAGGCCAACTGAGTAGTTGGTTCCCTCTGTGCCTCCGGACAGGTCCAGCGAGTGGCTGTGCGTGAGGGCGGGATGCACCAGCTCCGCATACCAGTCGGTGCTCACGCCTTTGTAGTCGGCGGCGTTCTTGGGAGCGTCGGGGAAGGCGAGGTTGTACATCTCCACGTACTGCTCCGTATTTGCGAGCTTCATGATGTTGGTGGGGATCTGCACGCCTGCGTATCCGTCGTACGCAACGCGCACCTTGCCCACGGTGCCTTTTTTGGTGGTGACGATTATGACGCCGTTAGCCGCCCGCACGCCGTAAATGGCTGCTGCAG
>JAGCCD010000132.1 GCA_017651785.1 Bacteroidales bacterium | reverse complement strand
GTATCTTTGCTTTACGTTAGGTAGAGAACTGGCTGAATCAGTTGGAGCGGAGGCAGGAAGAGGTCTCGAAAAACCGTCTGCGCCCACGCAGTGTGAGTGGGAGGGGCCCGCGCCGGGAGGCGTGGGAGGGATGGATTTGGAAAAGCGTCCAGTGGACGGTTTTTCAAATCCAGTTTTTCGGACCTCTTCCTGCGGAGCGGAGACTGATTCAGCCAGGTTTGTAAGTCCATCCGATTTCGATGCTGATTACTGGAGGAGCGTGGAGGGGAACAGGACGCTGTTCGGAAGGGATACGGCAGAGACCAGGAGGCAGAAGATGAAGAAGAATGACGAGTAAACCAGAATAGATATGAAACGGATAATCGCTATTGCAGTGTTTGCCGCTTTTGTGGCGGCGGCCTGCTCTCCAAAGGCGCAGCTTACGGCTTCCGGCCTGGATCCCAGGAACTTCAAGGGCACCAGGGACGGAGTTGAGCTGGGGCTCTATACGCTCACGAACGGCAACGGGATGGAGGTGTGCATCACCAATTTCGGCGGCCGTATAGTTTCGCTGATGGTACCGGATTTCGACAGGGAGCTTAGGGACGTGGTGCTGGGATTCGACAGGGTGTCTGATTACTTTCCGGAGAATAACCAGACCGATTTCGGCGCCTCGATAGGCCGTTATGCCAACCGGATCAACCAGGGCAGGTTCACGCTGGACGGCGTTGAGTATCAGCTGCCCCGCAACAACTTTATGCATTGCCTTCACGGCGGGCCCACAGGCTGGCAGTATAAGGCGTATGACGTTGTGGATCAGTCAAATAATCACCTCCGCCTGCATCTTCTTTCCCCGGATGGCGACAATAACTTCCCCGGCAACGTGGAGGTGTCCGTAGACTTTTTCCTGGACGAGGATGATATGCTGAGCATAGAGTATGAGGCAACGACGGACGCCCCTACGGTCATAAACATGACCAATCATTCGTACTTCAATCTTTCGGGCGATCCGGCCGGGCATTCGATTGTGGACGACGAACTTTATATCAACGCCTCTAACTACACGCCGGTGGACAATACGTTCATGACCACCGGAGAAATAGCCCCGGTTGAGGGTACTCCGTTCGATTTCCGGGAGCTGCATCCCATATCGGACGGAATCAATGCCGATAATGAGCAGGTGCGTAACGGAGGCGGCTACGACCATAACTGGGTGCTTGATACCGCCGGAGATGCTGCAACCATAGCGGCAACGCTCTTCTGCCCCGGGAACGGCATCCGCATGGACGTATACACCAGCGAGCCGGGCATTCAGGTGTACGCCGGCAATTTCCTGGACGGAACCGTCACCGGCAAAGGCGGTGTGGTCTACAACAAGCGCGCTGCGGTTTGCCTTGAGACCCAGCACTATCCCGACTCTCCCAACAAACCCGACTGGCCTTCTGTGGTCCTCCGCCCCGGGGAGACCTACCGCAGCAAGTGCATCTACGCCTTTGGAGTGGAATAGCTAATTCTGGTCCGGCTTTACGTATCTGTTTCCGGTCTGTGCCTTTATCGCCTCTATGAAGGCAGGGGCATAGGCGGGCGAAGTGCGGCGCCCGGGGACCAGTTCGCCGTTCTCGGATGGCAGCATTATCTGGTCGTTATGCTTGACTATCAAGAATTTGGCGAGCTTGTCCCAGCGCTTCATGAAGCGGTCTGTATAGGCTATGGTTTTGGCGGAGAGGTAGTCGGACAGCTCTCCGGCGGTAAGACCGGCGGCGCGGGACTCCACTTCGGCCTGATCGGCCTCGAAATAGTCTTCCAGCTCCTTCTGCGCCTGCCTCAGGTCGTCTATCATCACGCTGTAGCGGGGATAGATCATATTTGCCACGAAGTTGCACATCCAGAAGGCGCTCTCCGTGCTGAACTCGCGTACGTTGTTGTTCTCGCGCCTGAAGGGCTCGGGGATGCGGTTGACGCCGCAGTATACGGGGACGTAAGCTACCATTGTGGCATCGTCAAGATTGAAGTATGATATGCCGCCCACGGCGTCGGGGAGCCAGGAACGCATGCGGCAGACCATCGTCATACCGCTCTGCTGGCAGCCTATGGAGCGCTCCCTGAACATCTTGGTACCGTCTGCGCTCTCGAAGTTGACGGGTTGATTGCGGTAGGGAGAAGCCCAGGGGCCGGCGCTCACGTCTGCGGTCATGTCAAGGGCGGTGCCCTCGTAGTGGTCGCGCATATCGTTCTGGATGTCGCGGTAAGTCACGGGGGCGTCGGGCTTGATCCACAGCGGCAGGGAGTCGTGCTCCGAGAGGTCTCCGTTGATGAAAGGAAGGTAGGAGTCTATTACGTCGGTGTTGTAGTGGTGGCGGAAGAAGCTCCATACGCGGGCCTCGCAGTAGCGGATGGCGCTGAAGTCCAGCGGACCATAGGCCTCGCGGAAGCTGAAGTCTTTGTCGGGACCGTCGTACCAGCCCATCTCACGTGCAAATGAGATTACGTCGGACGAGTACATGCATTCGCCCTCTACGACGCAGAAGCCGAGCTTCTTGTTAGCCTTCTTCGCCTGTGGGAACTGCCTGATGCGGCTTGAGTTGGCATATGCCGTGATGCAGTCGTCAGGGAGCCTCAGCGCTACCCAGACGGCGCCCTTGCGGCCGGGGCCTTTGCCTATGAGCTCCATTATCCAGGCCTCGTCTTTGTCGCATACGGCAAAGGATTCTCCGGTGGCGTTGTAGCCATACTCCTGCACAAGGTTATGCATTATGGCGATGGCCTCGCGGGCGGAGGCGGCGCGCTGCAGGGTGAGGTCCATCAGGGTGAAGTAGTCCAGCCAGCCTTCGGGGTTACGAAGCTCCTTGCGGCCGTCCCAGGTGGTTTCTACAATGCTCACCTGCTTCTCGTTCATGAGACCGGCGACGCTGTAGGTGTATTCTGCCTGGGGAATATAATGGACGGGGGAGTCGGGGAACCAGCCGCGGATGGCGACCATCTCGCCGGGCTCGTGCCTGCCGGGGGCGGTGAAGCTCAAAGCGCCGGAAAAGCCGAAGCCGTCGCAGTTGTAGGTGCAGATTACGCTTCCGTCCGCTGAGGCTTTTTTGCCGACCACCAGATTGGTGCAGGCTTCGGAGGGAATTGAAGACAACAGGAAGAGTGAAGCTGCGGCAACCGCGGCTGCGATGATGGAAATCCTTTTCATTTCTATTCTGATTGAGTCGCACAAATATAAGTAAGAATTCATTGATTTTATGCCGGTTGTGTTTTTAAATGGAGTCCGAATTGTTATCTTTGTAGAAGTTGACCGGCAAATCTTTCAAATCCATAGCAAAATGCATAAACATTCGTTGATTGCAGTGGCTGCGGCGCTGTTTGTCAGTGCTGCCGCTTTTGCCCAGCAGGCACTTGGCCCCGGCACCGGTCTGGTGTCGCCCCAGATCAATCCGGATAAATCCGTCACCTTCAGGCTCTACGCACCCAAGGCAATTAAAGTGGAGGTGGCAGGTGATTTCCTTCCTGCCTTCAGGGCACCGCTCAAGGAGGAGCCAGGCGGAGTATGGACTTTCACCAGCGAGCCGCTTGCAGGTGAGCTGTATTCGTACTGTTTCATAGTTGACGGTATGCGCACCTTGGACCCGTCAAACATGTATCAGAACCGGGATATCGCCACATGGACGAATATCTTCACCCTCAGCGCTTCAGAGGGAGACCGCGGCTGGTACTATGAGGCGCACGACGTGCCCCACGGCACACTGTCGCACGTTTGGTACAATAGTCCCACCCTTGGCGCGCAGCGTCGCTTAAGCATTTATACTCCAGCCGGTTACGAGTCCGGCAAAGGAAAATATCCGGTACTGTACCTCCTTCACGGCTCGGGCGGTGATGAAGATGCCTGGACAGACCTTGGGCGTACTGTCCAGATTATGGACAACCTGATTGCCGAAGGGAAGGCCAGGCCGATGATAGTTGTTATGCCGAACGGCGTCTGGTTCAACAGGGCGGCGCCCGGAGAGGCTGTGAACATGTTCCAGCCCACAATGAACAACAGCCGCTCCCAGAGCACGATAGAGATAGAGAACAGCTTTCCGGACGTAATGGCATTTGTGGAAAAGAACTACCGCGTGGCCAAGGGCTATGCCAACACCGCAGTCGCCGGCCTTTCCATGGGAGGCCGTCAGTCCTGTGCGCTGTCCATGCACTATCCCAAGCGTTTCGGCTACGTGGGACTGTTCTCCGGTGTAGTGCCGCCAGAGGGTAACGAGGCGGAGCTTGTCGCGGTTTTCGCCGCAAAGCCGAAGCTCTACTGGATAGCCTGCGGAGAGGACGACGGCATAATGGTGAACTCCCGCAAACTCGAGGCCT
>JAGCCD010000131.1 GCA_017651785.1 Bacteroidales bacterium | reverse complement strand
GGTTGTTGAGTATATCTCCGGAAGAGTAGTAGGTGGGGTTCTGGCTGATAAAGCCTGCGGAGGCCCAGTACTGCTTGTAGAGCTGACCGGAAGGAATGTCGTTGTTACCGGCGGTACCGAAGCTGTAGCGGAGCTTGAGCTGGTCGACGTTGGTTGCCTCGGACATAAAGGGCTCGTTGGAAATGGTCCAGGAAGCTGCTGCGGAGGGGAAGAAGCCCCAGCGGTGTCCGCGTGCGAACTTGGAGCTGCCGTCGGTACGGAGCGTGGCTCCGAGGGAGTAGCGGCGGTCGAAGTCGTAGTTTACGCGGCCGAAGAAGGAGAGCAGCTTGTCGTCCGGGCTGTAGTAGTTGTTGGAAGAAGCGGGTACGCCGGAAGCCATGAAGTCCCATGCCATTATTGCGTCGTAGAACGTGGGCAGGCCGTCTATCATGTCGGTGAGGGAGTTGCTCTTAGTGATGGTGAACTCCTCACCCAGCAGGGCGGTAAGGTTGTGCTTCTCTCCAAGCAGCTCGGAGAAGTCGTAGTTGAGGGTGTTGGTGTTGCGGTAACGGGTGCGGAAGAGCTCCTTGTGCTGTGTTGAAGGAGTGTTCTTCACGGTGGAGTTGTTTGCAACGTAGTAGGTGGTGAGACCGTAGAAGCGGTCGTCGCCCTGGCGGTATTCCTCCAGACCTCCCTCCACTTTGAGCTTGAGGTTGTCGATGATCTCCCAGTTGAATGCGGCGTTGGCGTTCCAGGTGGTACGTACGCGCTTGGAGTCGTTGTCGTATACGCTCAGGAGCGGGGGTGCATTGTCGCCGTAGTCCTGCTCTTCGTCTGCGCCCTGGATGGATGCGGTAACGGGGATGGGGGCGTAGGAGACAGCGTGCTTGAGACGGCCGTTGCCGGAAGTGGTGCCGGTGTCGTTGATGCCGTTGGCGCCGGAACCGCGTACGTTAACCTTGGAGTAACGGATGTTGGTGTCGATGCTGGTGGTCTTGCCGGTCTTGAAGTGGCCCTTGAAGCTGAGGTTGTCGCGGCTGTAGTTGGAACCTGCCATGATGGCCTGGTCGCCCATGTGGGCGTAGCCTACGGTCCAATTGAAGCCGTCGCCGGTGCCGGAGACGGAGGCGTCCGCGCTGAAGGTGGAGCCGATGTTGCCGAACACTGCGTCTACCCAGTTGTTGGTGGGGATGCCCTTGTAGAGGTCGATGTCGGAGAAGGCACCGAAATAAGGCACGTAGTGGGATGTGAGGTCGTTCCTGATGGATCCGAGCTCATACTGGAACTTCACGAAGTTCTCTGCGTCCATGGGCTGGATGGCGCCTGCGTTGGCCATCTTCTTGAGGCCGTAGTAGGTGTTGAACTTGACGCTCACCTTCTGGCCTTTCTCTGCGCTCTTGGTGGTGACGATCACGACGCCGTTAGCGCCGCGGCTGCCGTAGATGGCGGTGGAGAAAGCGTCCTTGAGGACGTCGATGCTCTGGATCTCGGAGGACGGGATGTCGTTGATGGATTCTACGGGGAAGCCGTCAACGATGTACAGGGGGCTGTTGTCCTGGGTGATGGAGCTGCCGCCGCGCACGCGGATCTTGATGTCGGCGTCGGGGTCACCCTCTGTGGTGATTACGGACACGCCCGCCATCTTTCCGGAGAGAGCCTGGCTGACGGACGTCACGGGCTGCTCGGTAAGCTTGTCGGCGCTCACTGATGAAACGGAGCCGAGGAGGTCGCGGCGCTTTACCGTCTGGTAACCCACCACGACTACTTCGTCAAGAACGGTGGTGTCTGTGGTAAGGACCACGTCGATCTGGGTGCGTCCGTCGATGGGGACGGTCTGGTCGGCGAGTCCAATGAACGAGAACACCAGATTGACTGCTTCTGCGGGAACTGTGAGCTCATAGTCGCCGTCGAGTCCGGTTACCGTTCCGACGGTGGTGCCTTCCACGAAGACGCCGGCGCCGATGAGCGGTTCGCCGGTCTCGTCCGTCACGATACCTTTGATGGTACTCTGAGCGGAAAGCGACCAAGCTGCTCCCAGGCAGAGGAGTGCAAGAAACAATTTCTTTGCTTTACTGTTCATTTGGAGTTTGTTTGGTTAAATTGGTTGATATGTGTTAGAGTTTTGTGTAAGTTCCGTTCTGGTTGCCGCCTTTCACGATGTCGCGCACAAGGTAGTGCAGGTACATCTCGAGGTTGGTGTAGCGCTCGTACTTGTCCAGTCCCTTGGTCTGGGCGTCGGCGGGATTGGTCTTTGACAGACCGAACTGGTCTTCGAACCAGTCGGGCATGCCGTCCGAGTCGGAATCGTTTGCGGCTTCGCCTTTGTACTGGGGCCAGCCGTCTTTCCAGGTGTTGTCGGCCACATCGGTCTGAGTGTCTATGAGACCGTTGGTGGAAGGATCCTTGGCGGAGGTGTTGCTGCCCTTGTATGTGTACGTGCCGTTTTTGGTTTCCCTCGCAATACGCGCGTCTATGCCGTCGCGGGCGAAGCTGGCGCCTGCATATTCAAGTACGGGGTCAAGGCAGCCCGCTCCGGTGTGGATGCTCTGGTAGGTGTCTGTGCTGAAGGGGTTATCTTCCTTGATCTTTGAGACGCTGTTCTCGCTGATGCGTACAGAAACGGGCGAGCCGCTTCCGGCCTTCCAGTTGTCGGCGGTAAGGGCGTCCTGTCCATACATTACGTTGCCGTCCATATAGAAGTGACCGGGAAGGATGGTGCCGCCGCAGTTGCTGCAGGAAGTGGTGGGCTGCACGAACCAGATGTGGCTGGACGGCGTGACGGGACCCGGTTTGTAGTAATTGTTGAAGAAGTTGTATTTACGGTAGTCGGAGCCGTTGTTGGAAGAGCTCTCGCCGCCGTAGCAGCTGTTGGTCTTCCAGTTGTAAACCACGTTGTTGAAGATGGACACGGGGCCCTTCTGGTGTGATACGTAGTCGTGGTCTATCCTGGGGTTGCGGCTGTCGTGGTGGGCGAGCAGGTTGTGGTGATAGGTGGCGTTGGTGCCGCCCCAGATGCCGCCGTAGCCGTGGGCGCCCTTGTCGTGGATGGAGTTGCGGAGGCTCTCGGACACTATGTTCCACTGGAAGGTGAAATCCTTCATGCCGTAGAATGAAGCGCACTCATCTGTGCACCAGCTCACAGAGCAGTGGTCGATGATAATCTTCTCGAAGGAGTCGCCGTACTTGTCCATCACCTGCATCGCGTCGTCTTCCGTCTTTTTCTCGTCGCCCATGCGGCAGCGGATGAAGCGGACGATTACGTTGTTTGCGTGGATGCGGAAGGTATAGTTCTTAATGCAGATGCCGTCTCCGGGAGCGGTCTGTCCGGCGATGGTGAGGTCTCCCTTCTTGATCTGGAGCTGCTTCTGCAGGGCTATGGTGCCGGCAACGTCGAAGACAATGGTAAGCGGGCGCTCCGCGCTCTCGATTCCGTAGCGGAGGGTGCCCTGGGTGTTGCTGTCTTCAAGCGAGGAGACGTGGTAAATCTTGCCTCCGCGGCCGCCGGTGGCGTACATTCCGCCGCCCTCGGCTCCGGGGAAAGCGCGGGGAGTGCCGTCTTCTTCTGCCTCGGGAATGAGGAAGTCCTCGTAGTTCTCTGAAGTAACAGGGTCTACGGGATCTACGGGGCCGGGGCCTGGAGTGGGAGCACCCTCTGTGCTTGCCTCTACGTATGCGGACCAGGCGGATGTGCCAGCCGCATTCACGCTGCGCACGCCGAATTTATAGGTCTTGCCGGGCGTGAGATCGTTTATGATGGCATTGCGCACGGTGCCGCTGCCGGTGCGCACCTCGGTCTGGTCTTCAAGAAGGCGCCAGTCATAGGAGGTGGCGTTTGCCACGGCCATCCACTGGAACGAGAGGGAAGTCTCCGTTGCAGAGT
>JAGCCD010000130.1 GCA_017651785.1 Bacteroidales bacterium | reverse complement strand
TTATGAGGGTGGGCAGCAGGCACAGTGCCGCGAACAGGATGGGAACGATGAACGTGGTAATCAGGAAACTCTTCTTCTTGACCTTGTTGAGATATTCCCTGCTGATGATTATGCCGGTGGTTTTGAAGTTCATTGCTGCTCAGTGACTAATTTGATGAAAATGTCGTTCATACGGGGCATAAGCTCCTTGTAAGAGTTGATGGCCACTCCCTTGTCTATGTAAGTCTGGAGGGTGGAGGCGCCGTCCGTCTCACGCGGAAGGACCTCGGTGTGGCGGCCGTCTGCGTCTGTGTAGACAAGCTCGACGTTGTTGTTGCCATACTTGCGGCGGATATCCTGCACGCCACCTGTAATTACCAGGCGGGCTTTGTTTATGAGTGCTATATCGTCGCAAAGTTCCTCTACGGATTCCATGTTATGGGTGGAGAGGATAATGGTTGCGCCCTCTTCCTTGAGGCGGAGGATCTCCTTGCGGATAATCTCTGCGTTTACCGGGTCGAAGCCTGAGAAGGGCTCGTCCAGGATCATGAGGGAAGGCCTGTGCACCACGGTGGTGATGAACTGGAGTTTCTGGGCCATGCCCTTGGAAAGCTCTTCCACTTTCTTGTCCCACCAGTCCTGGATGCCGAAGCGGACGAACCAGTCGCGAAGGGCGGTTCTGGCCTCTGCGGCGCTCATGCCCTTGAGGCGGGCGAGGTACATGGCCTGGTCTCCCACTTTCATTTTGCGATACAGGCCGCGCTCCTCAGGCATATAGCCTATCTTTTCCACGTCTCTCTGGGTGATGGGGGCGCCTTTGAAAAGCACCTCGCCTGCGTTGGGAATGGTGATTCTGTTGATGATGCGGATGAGGGTGGTCTTGCCGGCGCCGTTGGGGCCGAGGAGGCCGAAGATGCGGCCCTCCGGAATGTCCACGCTCACGTGGTCAAGCGCCACTTTCTCTCCGAAGCTTTTGCAAACTTCCTTACATTCGATTATTGCCATTGCACGTATACTATTTTAATCTTCAAATATAGGAATTTTTCGCGGGAATTCCCTACTTTTGTGATGATGAAACGCATAGCTACTCTCTTTTTCCTTTTGCTGGGTTTTGCTCTCCGCGCCCAGGACGTAAACGTAACCCCTTCTCCGGACTCCTCAATGGTGGCCTTTACAAGGGCCAATGACCTGTGGGTCAGAGATATAGCTTCGGGAGCCGAGCGCCGTCTCACTTCAGACGGCTCAGATCTCGTGCTCAACGGCTATGCCTCCTGGGTATATTACGAAGAGATATTCGGCAGGCCGTCTCAGTACCGCGCCTTCTGGTGGAGCCCCGACTCCAGGACCCTGGCTTTTTACCGCTTCGACAACTCTGCCGTGCCGATGTTCCCCATCTATTCCCCCTTCGGACAGGATGGCAAACTGTCGCTCACACGCTATCCCAAGGCCGGAGAAAACAATCCTCCGGTACGCATAGGACTTGCTTCGGCAGACGGCGGCGGCACCGTATGGGCAGACTTTCAGGAAGATCCCGAGCAGTACTTCGGCACACCTTTCTGGGGGGCTGACTCAAAAGAGCTCTTCGTGAGCCGAATGCCCCGCAGGCAGAGCCTTCTTGAAGTGTTCGCGGTAAACGCAGAGAACGGCGCCAAACGCCCAGTATACTCGGAAAGCTACCCCACCTGGGTCACCTGGATAGAAGGTATGCTGTTCACAGACAAGGGTTTATATATGGCCCGCAACTTCGAGACCGGCTGGGAGCAGATCTATTTCCTGGGCTACGACGGCACCCTGAAACGCCTTACCGACGGCCCCAACTGGGACATCCAGCTGCTTAAGTACGACAAGAAAAAAGGCAACCTCTGGTTCATCGCAAAACGGGATTCCCGCATCCATCCCACCCTCTACAGGCTGGACAAGAAAGGACGCATCTACACCCTCACAAACCCCGAATACTTTGTTGCAGGCGCACAGATATCAGACGACTTCAAGACCTTTACGGCAAGGGTCTCCAGCGCCCGCAACCCCTGGACTTCAATAAGCGGCAACGCGCTTAAAGTCAAGAACTTCCCAGCAGTGAACGAGAGCTCGGAAGACCGCCCCGTCCCGGAAATCGTAAAGATTCAGAACGACGGATTCGACCTCTACGGACTGATGTGCAAGCCCCGTGATTTCGACCCGTCAAAGAAGTATCCAGTGCTGATGCAGCTTTACGGCGGCCCCGGCACTCCGTACGTACGGGACTACTGGAACAGCCGCGACGCTTCTGACTTGTGGTGCTGGCAGAACGGAATCATCTACATCGTGGTAGATCCCCGGTCGTCCGGAGAAAACGGCCGCGCCGGTATGGACCAGGCCTTCCGCCGGATGACCGTACCCGAGCTGGGAGACTATGTCGCCTGGGCCGAATGGCTCGGCTCACAGCCGTTCGTGGACGGCAAGCGCATAGGCGTAGAGGGCTTCTCCTTCGGCGGCACCACAACCGCGATGCTGGTGCTGCGTTACCCTCAGTACTTCTGCTGCGGAGTTGCCGGAGGCGGTGTTTACGATTGGAAACTGTACGATTCCCACTACACCGAGCGCTTCATGGACACCCCTCAGGCCAATCCGGACGGATATGCCGAGGCAACGGTCCTCACCTGGGTGGATTCCTGCGCCCTCAAAGAAAAGGCAGGCCTGCACAACGGCATGCCCGCCCTCAAGCTCACGCACGGAACCGGAGACGATAACGTCCACTTCCAGAATACTTTACAGCTGATAGACGCCCTGCAGAAAGCCGGCATCCAGTTCGAGCTGATGATCTATCCCGACGGCATGCACGGCTACCGCGGCTACCAGCACGTACACGACCAGGCAAACGACCGCATCTTCTGGACTAAACACCTGTTGAGAACAGGTGAAGCTACTTCTAATTAAGGGGCTGAGCTAGAATCTTACAACTCTTCGAACTTACGGCAGACAAGCAGTCGCCGGGAAGCGCCGACAGTACAGGCGAAAATGTGGACGGAGCCTCCGGGCTTCGTCTTCATTTTTGCCCTGAGGGCCTCGGAGGTAAGAGGCACGCCCCGGGCCGTTATCTCCGCGCGGGGGCAGCGCTTGCCGAGCTCCTTTATGGAAGAAGACGAAAAGGGCAGATTTTCAAGCACTTGATAGTACTTGCCAAAGGGAGCGAGGCCTGCCGAATACTCCGTAAGACATATCCCGGGACCTAGGCCCGATTTAACCATCGCCGCGGAAGGGACGAAGAGCAGTTCCCCGGAAGGAACCGGCTCCGCAGCGTAGACATATCCGTCCTCGGAAAGCACAATTCCGCTATAGGAAGCGCCTTTGCGACAAACGCACAGCAGTTCCTTGCACTCCCCTCCTGAACCTACTACGTGGAGCTCGGAAAGTACTCCCTCAAGCCGGCGGCAAAGCATTGTGATATCGGCCATCGGAGATACTTTCACCATCACCAGAGGAGCTATTTCCAGCAGCAACGGCATTAGCTGAAGCACGTCGGGGCTGCAGTCTTCAAGAAGGAACAGCTTGCGTCCGTCGGCACCGCGCCGGGCAGGGTCGAGGTATATAGCATCGGGGGCGAAAAGCATCAGGGAATCACTCCATTCCTGTCGTGATACATCTATGTCAAAACAGTTAAAAACGGCGTTCTGCACCCCCAGAAGGGCGAAATTGTGCTTTACAGCGTCAAGCAGCGCGGCGTCCCTTTCATTATACCAGAGAGCGGCGGCGAGTTGAGAGAACGCCCAGGAATCAGCTCCCAGGCCGCCTGTCAAATCGGCCACACGCAAGCCCGCGGGCAACAGGGATGCCTTGTATCGAGCGGCGGATTCTCCAGAGCATTGCTGGTAGTTTACAGACTGCGGCACCAGAATGTCCAGGCCTGCCCACGACGGGAGCTTGGCGTCCAGTTTGCCCCGGGCGCTTCGGTCCATCCTGTCCAGTATCTGAGCGAAACTCATACGAACATGCTGTCCTTGAAGTTCACCAGGTAGACTTGCTTCACGGCACGCGTGAGAGCGGTGTACAGCCATTTCAGGTCCTCAGTGGTCTGCATTTCCTGCCAGAAGGGATTGTCTATGAACACGCAGTCCCACTGGCCGCCCTGTGCCTTATGGCAGGTTATGGCATCTGCATACTTGAGCTGAAGGGCGTTGAAATAAGGATCTTCCCGCACCGCCTCCCAGATCTTTTTCTTGCTGCCCCGGTCTGCATAATCCGCACTCACACCGGCGTAGAGGGCATTCTGCTGCTCGTAGGTGAGCGACGCCGACTCGCTTGTGAGCGTGTCAAGACACACTTTTGCCTTGACTTCGCAGTCGTCGTAGTCCGGAAACTGCAGGAGGGCGTCGGCGAAACGGAGGCCGTAACGGTCTTCGTAATGCCATATCTTCTGAAGGATGGCGACGTCTCCGTTGGCTATGTAGTCAAGGTCGTCAACATCCTCCAGGAACTGGTAGCAGTTCTTTACTATCATAAACTTGTCCCCTCTTGCTATCTCTTCTTCCTTGTACAGCACCTTGGCGCGGATGCCCAGGTTGTACCGGATTGCCCGTTTGTTGGAGCGGGTAAGCACTATCGTTGAGTCGTAGCCGTACTTGCTGTAAGCGTCTGATATCGCTTCAATCAGCTCTCCACCGCCTATTCGTTTTACGTCCGGGCAGTTTCGCACGTCCAGCAGCGGCCCCTCGAAAGTATCGTCAGCAGCGGCGGAAACTATCTTGTTACGCAGCATTGTTGCGTTGGAAAGTATACCGGAGCCCTCTGCCTGACGCACAACGGTGGAAAGGGTGGCATAGCGCACGCCGCCAAAATTGTCCATGCACTCAGGGGTGAGCGCAGGAGACGATTCCAGGCCTATGGGAGGCAACTGGGCGCCGTCTCCGGTGAGGATGAGGCGGCAGTCGTTGCCCGAGCGCACGAAGGCTACAAGGTCCTCAAGCAGATTGCCGGTGCCAAACACGGCTCCGCCCCCCTGCTGCAGGGACTCCATACCAACCAGCGACACCTCGTCAACTACGAAAAGGGTGTATTTGGCTTTGTTGGGAGCAAGGGAAAACTGGCCGTAGCCGTCTTTGCCGACGGATTTCTGCCTGTAGATATGCTTGTGCACGGTTGACGCCGGGAAGCCCGACATCCCTGAAAGAACCTTTGCAGCACGCCCCGTGGGAGCGAGCAGCACCGACTTTATTCCCAGGCGCTTGAGGTAACTTACGACTGCCGAGAGGGCTGAGGTTTTTCCGGTGCCGGCATAGCCGTTCACCACGAAGATGTCTCCGTCGTCGGTAAGAAGAAACTGCGCGAGGTCCCTGAAAAGCGAATCCTGGCAGGCCGTGGGCTCCGCAGCAAGGAGTTTCACGAAGCCCTGGTACAGTGAGCGCTCGTCCATCAGTGGTTGCGGCGGTCGAATATCATTGCCACGACCGCGAGTACGGGATAAATCTCTATACGGCCGAGGAACATGTCCATAGTGAACACGAATTTAGCCACATCGGGAGCTCCGTTGAAGTTGCCCATCGAGCCCATGTCTCCAAGGGCCGGGCCTACGTTGCTGAGGCTGGTGATGGAGGCTCCAAGGGAATTCTGCCAGCCCACTCCGGCCCACAGGCACAGGAGCATGGAAAGTGCCAGCAGCACGATGTACATAACGATGTATAGGAGCTGCGGGGCGACGTCCTCGTCCTTGAGGATGCGGCCGGAGAAGCGAACCTCGTTCACGGAAGAAGGATGGAGGATGCGGTTTATCTGACGCCCTATAGACCTGAACATCAGTAGTATACGGTCTATCTTGAGGCCGCCGGAGGTAGAACCCGCACAGGCGCAGACCGCCGCCGGCAGCATTATGATCGCACAGAGTATTCCCGGCCAGGTGCTGTTGTCCGTAATGGCGAACCCCGTGGTGGTAGATATGCACATCACTTCAAAGAGGCCGTTCCAGAGGGACTCTCCCCAGGAGTTGTAATAACCGTATGCCTTGAGGCCGATTCCAAGGAAAAGGGCGAAAACAAGGACGGATACGGTGTAGTACTTGGTTATGGGATTGTTGAGCGGCTTGAGCGAACGGGTGACCACAGTGAGCAGCAGAAGGCCGAAGTGGATGGACGACAGGTACATACAAACCATCGTCGCCGCTTCTATCCACCTTGAGCCGAATGCTGCTATGGAGGCGTTCTTGGTGCTGAATCCGCCGGTGGCGGTAACGCTCATGCCGTGGCACAGGGCATCGAAGAACGGCATTCCGGCCAGCAGATAAAGGATGAGAGCCAGGCCGAAAATACCAAAGTAAACGTATCCGAAAATATTTACCGTGCGGTTCAGGCGGCCACCATAGGAAGTGCGCGACAGTGCTCCCACCTCCATATTAACGAGCCTGAGCTTCACGGGGCTGGAATCGGGAATTATCAGAAGCAGGAACACCACGACGCCCAAACCGCCGATGAAGTGTGTAGCGCTTCGCCAGAAAAGCAGGCCATTGGGCAGCGCTTCAACGTCTTCGAGTATGGTGGCGCCGGTGGTGGTGAAGCCCGAGACGCTCTCAAACCACGCGTTCTCCAGGGTGAACGGACCGCCCCACAGTGCGTAAGGCAGCATTCCAAAGACGAAGGAAAGCAGCCAGGAAAGGGTTATGGTGACATATCCCTCCTTAAGCGTGATGGCCTTGGTTCGGCGCACGAAGATGTAGGGGAACACGCCCACCAGGAAGGTGATTATGAAGCTGATGAAGAGGGCCGTGCGCGACGTGTCCCCGGCACTTGCGACGGAGACTATGACGCCCAGGAGCATAAAGAGCGAGCTGACGAGCAGCGCCGCGCCTACACTACGGCTTATCGCTTTCCAGTTCATTGTGTTCCTTTGCTTTGAGGTCCCGCAGACGGCGGCGCAGCTTGAGGTTCTCTGAAGTAACCTCAGTTATACCTTCATTGAGACGCACCAGTTCGTCGTCTCCCTCGAAGGTGTAGGTGTATTTCTTGTCGAACGACCGGAATCCGTCCAGCGAATCCAGCATCTTATATAATGGATTCACATAGTAAGACAGCATGAAGAACAGGAGCATTATGACCAGCAGAAGGCCCACGCCCACTGCCACGATGCCGGGGATGATGCTGCGGTAGAAACCGCGTTCGAAGGTTTTGGAGTTTTTCTCGAGGTCCCTGTAGATTGCAGTTTCCAGCGCGTCTATGTCTGAGGTGAGGGTTTCGAATCCGGGCTGCAGGCGGTTGAAGTACCAGCTGCGTGAGTCTATGAAATATGAGTCAAGGACGTTCTCCAGCTCCAGAGACGTAAGGACATACGCCGAGCAGGAGTATACTACTGAATCTGTAAGCGGCTGGATTACATTGGATTTGAGCGATGTTCGGAGGGAGTCGCAGTGAGACAGGAAGTAGGCCTGGTCGAACTCGGGGAGCTCGGCGTAGAAGTCGTCTCCAATTACGGCAAGGATGTCAAGATTGTATTTGTTGCAGATATCCGAAAGCTTGTGGGCCGTGTTCAGACTCTTTACATCGTCTGCTATGAGGTCCGACACATAGCTGCTCATCTTGGCGTATTCCAGCACCGAAATGGTGGCTGAAACCAGCAAGATAGCGGCTATGGCACTGAGACTTAGCGTGAGTTTTGCCTTAATGGACAAATTCATTTTAAAATTTTTTACAAAATCCTTACAAATATAGGAATTTATTGGTATTTTTGCACAATAACACTGCAAGCTATGGCCAACAGTTTTCTTGGAGACTCCAACGGCAAGAACGCTGTGATCAAGCGTGACATAATCCGCTTGTGCATACAGCACGACGAATCAAGCATCTCGTACTTCAGCAAGACGCTTGGAATCAGCGTCCCCACCATCACCAAACTCATAGGTGAACTGATAGATGACGGCTTTGTACTGGACGAGGGCAAGATAGGCACCTCGGGCGGTCGCAGGCCCAGTATCTACGGCCTCAACCCCGGGGCCGGCTATTTTGTGGGAATAGACGTCGCGCGCCACCATTTCCACATCGCCATCACGGACTTCAAAGGCAACATGCTCAAGTACATCGAAGACATAGAATTCGTTCTTGAGTCCAGCGGAGCCTCGTTCCGCCAGATGTGCCGTATGGTTAAGGACGCCGTGGTTGCCCAGGGCATCCCCTGGATCAAAGTCCTCGCCGCAGGCGTTAGCCTTTCCGGCCGCGTGAATCCCGAGCAGGGCTACTCCCTCACCTACTTCGTTACAGACGACCTTCCCCTCAAGGAACTCTTCCAGCGCGAGCTCAACGTGCCCGTGAGCATAGAGAACGACTCCCGCGCCCTCACCTACGGCGAATACATGCACCTTGGCAAGGACGCAGACAAGAATATGGTGGCGGTAAACCTCAGCTGGGGCCTTGGCATGGGAATGATCCTGGACGGCAAGCTCTACTACGGCAAATCCGGCTTCTCCGGAGAAGTCGGCCACTTCCCCTTGCTTGACAACGACATAATGTGCCGCTGCGGCAAAGTCGGCTGCCTTGAGACAGGCGCCTCCGGCTCGGCTCTTCACCGTATGATAATAGAAAAACTCAAGGAAGGCCGCCGCTCGTCGCTGTCGAAGATCTACAAAGAGAAAGGTGAAATAGACCTTTCCGAGATCCTTGATGCGGTAGAAACCGGCGACGTCCTTGCAATCGAGTGCATAGGAGAAGTGGGCGCCATGCTTGGCCGCGGCATAGCCGGTGTCATCAACATCTTCAATCCGGGCCTTGTTATTATCGGCGGCCGCCTCATCGTCGGAAAGGAACACCTCCTCCTCCCCATCCGCACCGCCGTCAACCGTCTCTCCATGCCCCGCGTCACCGCCGACACAAAGATCCGCCTCTCCACCCTCGGCAGAAAAGCCATCTGCCTTGGCGACTGCCTGTTAGCGCGAAAAAAACTACTTGGTATTTAATTATCGAATTAGCAATTAGCATTCGACCTGCGCAAAAAAGTTTCCAAAGGGGCATTTCGTAAGGGCCAAGCCCCTTTGGAAACTTTTTTGTCTCCGGTCGATCTACCGGTTACGGTACATTTCGTCGTAGTACTTCTGGTAGTCGCCGGAGGTGACGCCGTCCAGCCAGTCCTGGTTGTCGAGATACCAGCGGACGGTTTTTTCTATGCCTTCCTCGAACTGGAGTGAGGGTTCCCAGCCAAGCTCGGACTGGAGCTTGCGGGAGTCGATGGCATAGCGGAGGTCGTGGCCGGCACGGTCGGTAACGTAGGTTATCAGGTCGTCGTCTGCGCCCTCGGGACGGCCGAGGAGACGGTCTGTAGTGCGGATGAGGAGCTTGATGACGTCTATGTTCTTCCACTCGTTGAAACCGCCGATGTTGTAGGTCTCCCCTGCCTTGCCCTCATGGAAGATGAGGTCTATGGCGCGGGCGTGGTCTTCTACGTAGAGCCAGTCGCGGACGTTCTCTCCCTTCCCGTATACGGGCAGGGGCTTACGGAGCCGTATGTTATTGACAAAGAGAGGGATGAGCTTCTCGGGGAACTGATAGGGGCCGTAGTTGTTGGAACAGTTGGTTACAACGGTGGGAAGGCCGTAGGTGTCGTGGAAGGCGCGGACGAAATGGTCGCTCGATGCCTTGGCGGCGCTGTACGGGCTGTGAGGCTGATACTTCATGTCCTCGGTGAAGAACTCTTCTCCGTAGGCCAGGTGATGGCTGCCGCTGGAGGCCTTTGTGGTGAAGGGAGGATTGACGCCGTCGGGACGTGTCATCTCAAGCGCGCCGTAAACTTCGTCCGTAGAGATATGGTAGAAGCGCTTGCCTTCGTAGCCCACGGGTTCCCAGCACAGGCGGGCGGCCTGCAGGAGGCTCAGGGTGCCCAGGACGTTGGTCTTGGCAAAGGTGAAAGGATCCTTGATGCTGCGGTCTACGTGGCTCTCTGCGGCAAGGTGGATGATGCCGTCCACTTTTTCAAGCTTCATAAGAGAAAGCACGGCATCAAAGTCGCAGATGTCTACTTTCTCGAACTTGTAGTTGGGCTTGCCCTCAAGGTCCTTGAGGTTTGCGAGGTTGCCGGCATAGGTGAGCTTGTCAAGACAAATGATCTGATACTCAGGATATTTGTTCACGAACAGGCGCACCACGTGCGAACCTATGAAACCGGCGCCGCCGGTTATGATAATGCTTCTTTTCATCGTTTGTCCTCCGCCATTTTTAGAAGATACTGTCCATACTGGTTCTTTGCCATCGGGGCTGCGGCGGCGCGCAGGCTGTCTGCGTCTATCCAGCCGCGGTCGTAAGCTATTCCCTCCAGGCAGGCTATTTTGAGGCCCGTGCGCTTCTCCAGCACCTCCACGAAGGTACTGGCGTCGCTCAGGGAGTCGAAGGTGCCGGTGTCGAGCCAGGCGAAGCCGCGGCCGAGTGTCTGCACCTTGAGCTCTCCCGCGGCGAGGAATTCCTGGTTCACGGTGGTGATTTCCAGTTCTCCGCGGGCGGAAGGCTTGATGTGGGCCGCTACGTCCACCACGCGGTTGGGATAGAAGTAAAGACCCACCACCGCGTAGTTTGACTTGGGATTTGCGGGCTTCTCCTCTATGCTGAGGCACTTGCCCGAGGCGTCGAATTCGGCGACGCCGTAACGCTCGGGATCACTTACCCAGTAGCCGAAGACGGTGGCCATAGAGTCCTCTTCTGCAGCGCGCACGGCCTCGCGGAGCTTGGCGGTGAAGGAGTCGCCGTAGAAGATGTTGTCTCCAAGGACAAGGCAGGCGCTGTCGTTTCCTATGAACTCGCGGC
>JAGCCD010000129.1 GCA_017651785.1 Bacteroidales bacterium | reverse complement strand
GCCGCAGCAGTTGCTGTCCAGCTCAATGAGCTCGATGCCGGGAATCATCCGCAAACGCTCGGTGGTAAAGATGCCAAGGCCGAGCCTTTCCTGGTGGCAGGGGCAGTGGTATGCCACCTTGGCAGACCAGCCCTCTTTCCATACCGGCTTTAACTCTCCGCGGGTAATGGCCTTGTAGAGGAAGGGCTCAACGAGGTTGATGCTATCCTTTACCTCGGCGTTATTAACCTTAAGAAGCTCAGGGTATTCCTCAATGAGAGTCATTGTGCACGTAGTGGATACGGTGACAATTTTGAGGCCTTTTGCCACTGCTGCGCGGAACACTTTCATGTTGTGCTCCGCATCCCTCGTGGCAGTTTCTATCATGCCGTTTGCTATCTTGGCAACGCCGCAGCAGCGCTCGTCCAGAAGGTTTACTCCGTAGCCGAACGCATTCATTACCGCAACGAAATCACGCCCCAGCTGGGGGTAGTTGTAGTTGGCATAGCAGCCGTGGAAATAGCTGATCTGGCGGGGGAGCGAGGCCTGAGCCTGTTCCGCGTTCCGGCGGAACCACTGCACGAAGGTGCCGCTCGAGTACTTTGGCAGCGTGCGGTGACGGTCTACTCCCAGGGTCCAGTCAAGAACGGTCTTAACAGGTTTGAGGCCGAGCGCGAAATTGGCCAGCGGCGCCACTGCCGAAGCAAGAGGGCCTACCTGGTCCGTGCTGGCGAGCATCATGTCCCGCAGCTTGGGGGCTGTGTGGGAAAACTCTATTCGAGCCTGCTGGATGAGGTCTGCGATGCGGACGCCCGACGGGCAGGCAACCTCGCAGCGTTTGCAGTTGAGGCAGTATTTGAGGGAATCGTCGAAGAAGATACCGTTCTTGAGGCGGTAGCGCTCCCCGTCGGGGCCGGATTTCTTGGGGCCTCCGTAAGCGGGGTTGTTTGCCATTACGGGGCAAACGGTTTCGCAAAGGGAGCACTTCTGGCACTGCTCGAAGTTGCCCTGGCTTATGAATTTGTCCTGCATTACCGGTTCCTCCCGTCTATTATGGCCTTTGCTGCCTCAAGAGCGCTTTGGCGGATAAGGTCTGACGCGTCTCCCTGCGCGCCGCTCAGGCCTGCAAGCACTTCTCCTGCAGGATAGAGGTTAACTACCGGCTCGCCGTTCTTAGTGGCGCAGCCGCTGCGGGTGAATACGCCGAAATCCAGGAACTTCTGGCGCGAGGCAAACGAAGGGTTGAACCAGTTTGCGCGGTCTCTGTCGTACTCTACGTCAAGCCCGAAGATGGGTTCGTACACCTTCTCCATATCTGCTACAATGCCGCGGGAGAAGTATTTTCCTGTGGCGAGGACGAAGGAGTCTGCATATATGAATTCGTCTCCAAGCTTCTCTGTGAAGATGTATTCCAGCCTGTTGCCGCTGAAACTGCCGCCCGTTACGCGGTCTCCCTGTAGGACGGTACCGCCACAGCGGCGGAAATCCCTGCCGGACGTGCCGTCCAGCGCAAGGCCCTCTGCTATCAGAATGCACCTCAGGCCCGCCTGCTGCAGGGTTGTGGCGGCAGACACTCCGGCGAGCCCGCCGCCTATGATTGCTACGTCAAACTTCATCGTACGAACAAGGTTTGCCTGTTTTGTATACCCTCTGCATGAATTCCATTTCCCTTATGGTGTCTCCCCAGCCTACGGGGCACATACCCTTCCAGCGCTCGTCCAGATAGTCTGCGGCAAGGCCGGGGGCGAGGGACGGGTCTCCGAGCGCCTCTGCGAGGGCTTTTGCGGCCTTGCGTATGCAAAGTGTGCCCTGGCAGGTGCCCATGCCCAGGCGCGTGCGGCGGCGGAGGTCCTGCAGGTTATGAACGCCGAGCTCTGAGACGGCGTATCTTATTTCCGCCATAGTTACGTTCTCGCACTCGCAGACAAGCTGCTTGTCTTCCTCCGTGTTGAAGCGGATGTGCGATACCAGGTCTCCCTGACGGCCTGCTGCACCTTTCTGGCCTGCGGTGGGCTTGCCGGCGAAGTGCTTGCTTGCGGTTTCTATGCGGCCGTCTACTGAACCGGGAAGTGGAGTCTGCGCCGTTGTGCAGGATGCCTGGACCCCGAGTTTGCGGCATACGGCGTCCGTTGCCTTCTCTGCCATAAGGCGGTATGTCATAAGCTTGCCGCCTGTTATGGTGACAAGGCCGCCCACGCCGTCGCGCTGCTGATGGTCTATGCAGACTATGCCGCGGCTGATGCTGCGGCCCGTAGGGTCGTTCTGATTGGCGGGGAGGGGGCGAACGCCCGCATATGCCCGCAGGATACGCGTGTTTGCAAGGGACGGGCACAGGGCGCTGCCCTCACGCAGCAGCAGGGACACTTCTTCGGGGGTAACCTGGGGGTTGTCGCATTCTGCGTAGGGGATTCTGCTGGAGGTGGTGCCTATTACGCTCACCGTGTCTCCGGTCACAATGATGTCTCCGTCCGACGAGGGGCGGCAGCGGTTGATGACCACGTTGTTTACCCTGTGGCCGAATATGAGGAGCGCTCCCTTTGCCGGGTACATCCCAAGATGGATGCCCGCCCTCTCAAGGAGGCCCTGGCCCCATATGCCTGCCGCATTGACGGTTACCGGGGAGTAGTATTCTGCCGAATCTCCCGTGCGGATGTTGAGCGTGCGTATGCCGATTACGCTGCTTCCCTGAAGGATGAAGTCTGT
>JAGCCD010000128.1 GCA_017651785.1 Bacteroidales bacterium | reverse complement strand
TTTTTTATGGGTAAAGATGAAGAAATTGCTTTTACTCTTCGCAGCTTTGCTGCCATGCTTCCTTGCGCATTCGCAAGAGGCTGAGGGGAACGGCGCATATGCCGAATTCCAGGTAATCCCCCGTTTCGAGTTCAATCCTTACTTTACTCCGGGGCAGACCGGTGACGGTTCCAGCGGATACTCATTCGGCAATTCTTCAATTTACACTCTTGTAGAAGGAGCTTTTTCGGACAATCTTTCCTTCACGCTCAGCAATCACTGGCTGTCTACCGACATTGCCGGCCTGTACACGTCCACCCTTTATTCAAACGCCTATAACTGGCTGGATATCATGACCGTAGACCTTAGCCTGGGCAACTGGACGTTCACCATCGGCAAGGACTGCATCGCCTCCGGCGGCTTCGAGTACGACGCCTGGGACGTTGATACTGACTATCTGCTGGTAGACGACAAGGTGCTTCTTGCTTCCAACCTTTGGTACGGCCTTCCGTCGTACCAGTGGGGCGGCAAGGTTGCATACGGAATAGGGGAGCACACCTCCCTGGCCCTGCAGATGACCACATCTCCCTTTGGCGAGCGCCCGTTCGCAAGCGGCCTGTACTGCTATTCGGGCAAGTGGGACGGCAACTACGGCCCCCTGTCAAACATGTGGTCCGCATCGGCCGTGCAGCGTCCTGACGGCGGTTTCGAGTGGCTTGTGGCCCTCTCCCAGAGGGTAGAACTCGGAGACTTCACCGTGGGGCTGGACTGGTACAACATTGCAGACGTAGACTTCGGCCCCGAGGACGAGGCCCCCTGCGAGTTCGTGAAGGGCAATACCTTCCGTCCTGTTTTCCAGTGGGCTCCTTCTGAGAAGATAGACCTTTCCCTCGCGGGCAACATTTACACCCGTATGGGCGAGCTGTACGATCTTAATGCGGGCACTGCCGTGCATTATACGCCCATTGAGGGCATACAGGTCCACGGTGCCCTTGGCTGGGATCTGTACAGCCAGGCGGTCTCCGCCATGGTGGGAATAAAGGTCAACTTCAAATTCCTGTCTCTCTAGAGATGAGCGAACACATCATCGACATCAGGCACCTTAGCAAGTCTTTCGGCGGCGTAAAGGTGCTGGACGACATAAATTTCTATGTGCGCAAGGGAGAATTCGTCACGCTGCTGGGCCCTTCGGGCTGCGGCAAGACAACAATCCTGAGGCACATAGCCGGCTTCATTTCTCCCGACGAGGGCAGCATCCTGCTGGACGGCAAAGACATCTCCGGCATCCCGCCGTATCAGCGTCCGCTCAACACCGTTTTCCAGCGTTACGCGCTGTTTCCTCACCTCGACGTATTCGACAACATCGCCTTTGGCCTCAAGCTCCAGAAGCTCCCCGCCAAGGAGATCAAGGTGCGGGTAGAGAAGATGCTCAAGATGGTGAGCATGACCGACTACGAAGACCGCTCAGTAGACTCCCTTTCCGGCGGCCAGCAGCAGAGAGTCGCCATAGCGAGGGCTCTGGTAAACTACCCCAAAGTGCTTCTGCTGGACGAGCCTCTTGCTGCACTGGACCTTAAGATGAGAAAGGATATGCAGCTGGAACTTAAGGAGATACACCGCAAGATGGGCATTACGTTCATCTACGTAACCCACGATCAGGAAGAGGCCCTTACCCTTTCGGATACCATAGTCGTTATAAACGAGGGCCGCATCCAGCAGATCGGCACTCCTACTGATATCTACAACGAGCCCTGCAACAGTTTCGTGGCAGACTTCATAGGGGAGTCCACCATCCTGAACGGCCGCATGATACGTGACCGCAGGGTGGAGTTCATGGGCCACGAGTTCGACTGCGTAGACGAGGGCTTCGGAGAAAACGTGCCCGTAGACGTGGTCGTGCGTCCGGAAGACGTGATCATCTCCGCCAAGACGGAGGGCTCACAGTTTACCGGCGTGGTGCAGAGCTGCATCTTCAAGGGCGTGCACTACGAGATGTTCGTAGATACTGACAAGGGCTACGAGCTTATGGTTCAGGACTACGACCAGTTTGAGCCCGGAAGCACCGTCGGCCTCTCCATCAATCCCGAGGACATCCAGGTAATGCACAAGGAACGCACCTGCAATACGTTCGACGCAGAAGTGATAGATTCTTCCCACGTGCTTATGCTGGACGAGGAATGGGAGTGCGAAGTGCCCGAGGGCGCCGCTCCCGGCGATATCCTCAAGGCCGAGGTAGACTTCTCGGAGGTGGACCTTCTTGACCATCAGGACGAGGGCAAGCTCGCCGGCGAGGTGCACTTCCTCCTGTACAAGGGAGACCATTACCACCTCACCGTCAAGACGGAAGACGGCGACTTCATCTATGTGGATACCGACGATATCTGGGACAAAGGCGACCTGGTGGGCATAGACATGCTCCCGGGCGGAATAAAGCTCTCGCGCAAAGATGACAAAGCGCAGTAACTGGAGCATACCGTATCTGGTGTTCATGGCGGTGTTCGTGGTGCTGCCTCTCATACTGGTGGCTTTATATGCCTTCCAGGACGGGGAAGGGCGCTTCACGCTTGCCAACATTACCCGCTTCTTCGGCGATAAGGATGCCCTCTCCACATTTGCACTGTCTCTTGAGGTGGCAATAGAGAACACTCTGATTTGCATATTGTTGGGATATCCGGCAGCATGGATCCTTGCCAACCGGAAGTTCAACAGCAGCGCCGTCACCGTGGTCCTCTTCCTTATGCCCATGTGGATCAACGCCCTCATGCGCACCCTGGCCACCGCTGAGCTGTTCAACATGGTCGGTTTTTCGCTGGGCAAGGGCACGCTCCTCTTCGGTATGGTGTACGACTACCTTCCCTTCATGATCTATCCGATCTACAACATCCTTATGAAGA
>JAGCCD010000012.1 GCA_017651785.1 Bacteroidales bacterium | reverse complement strand
CAGAGCATACCTATCAGGATGCCATAGATCCACTTGCCGCACTCTGTCTGGCAGGAGGTCACAGGGTCGGTGGCCATAAAGACGGTACCGAATGCGAAGCCGCCGTAGAGAAGCTGCATGTAGAAGGGAATGTCCGTAATGCCGGCGACGTTGCCTATCCAGCCCACCAGGAGTGCGCCGAGTACGCTGCCGCACATTATCTTCCAGCTGGCGATGCCGGTCCACAGAAGCAGGATGGCGCCGAGCAGGATGGCGATTGCGGAAGTTTCACCCACCGATCCGGGAACGGTTCCTATGAAGAGGTCCCAGAAGCCGGTACCGTACTGGGCGGGGCCGTCGAGGGCGAGGGGAGTGGCGCCGGTAAATGCGTCTGCCACTGCGGTTTCGCCTTTCTTGAAGGCTATCCAGCACTCGGACCCGGACATGTAGGGAGGGTAGGAGACGAAGAGGAATGCACGGGTGAGCAGCGCGGGGTTCCAGATGTTCATTCCGGTGCCGCCGAAGACCTCTTTGCCGAAGATGACGGCGAAAGCCACGGCGATGGCGAGCATCCACAGGGGGATGTCTACCGGGACGATGAGGGGAATGAAGAAGCCGCTCACGAGGTAGCCCTCGCTCACCTCCTCGCCGCGTATCTGGCTGGAGGCGAATTCGATACCGAGTCCTACTATGTAGGAGACGAGGTATAGGGGAAGGACCCGCAGGAAGCCGAACCAGAAGTACTCAAGGATGTGCACTCCGGTCTGTCCCATTGCGAGGCCGTGCTGATAGCCGACGTTCCACATGCCGAAGAGGGCTGCGGGGGCCGCGGCAATCACGACGAGGATGAGTATACGCTTGAGGTCTATGGCGTCGCGCACGTGGGAACCCTTGCGGGTTACGGTGCCGGGGACGTGAAGGAAGGTCTCGAATGCGTCGACGGTACTGTGAAGCCAGTAGAGCTTGCCGCCTTTTTCGAATATCTTGTTCATATCGCTAAGCCATTTCTTTAAGCATGAGTTCTATGCCCCCTGCGATCATGTCCTGGATGTCGTTCTTGCTGGGGTCTACGAAATCGCAGACGGCGAGATCTTCAGGAAGGACCTCGTAGATGCCGAACTTCTCCATTTTCTCTATGTCGCCGGCAAGGCAGGCCTTGGCCAGGTAGACGGGGTAGATGTCCATGGGGAGGACCTTGGAGTAGTAGCCGTCGTTCATAAGGAAAGGACGGGGACCGCCGTGCAGGTTGGTGGTCATCTCGTACTTGCGCCAGGGCATGAGCCAGCTGAAATAGCTGTGGTCTGTGCTGAACTGCTTGTAACGGATGGGGCGGATCCAGCCCAGGAGCTCTTTCTCCGTACCCTCGCGGATGATGCTAACCTGGCTGCAGTCGCGGCCTGTGAAGCCGTCTGCGGCGACGGTGGTGCCGCTCAGGAGGTCTCCGCATACAAGGCGAAGGCCTTCAGCAGAACCGCCGGTGAAGGGTGCGAAGTCTTTGAGAGGCGTGCCGGGGACGGTCTCTACATAGGCGGGCTCGATGGCGGCGGGGCCGCAGACTGCCACCTTGCGGCGGACGTCCAGCTTGCCCGTTGCGAAGAGCTTGCCTATTGCGGCAAGACCCTCTACAGATACGGTCCATACGGTTTCTTCCTTGCGGATGGGGCTGATGTGGCTGATCTGTACGCCCACGTTGCCGGCGGGATGCTTGCCGCGGAATGCGTGGAGCGTGCAGCCTTTCAGGCGCGCGAAGGAAGAGTCGCCCACGGCGTTGTAGCTCACGTGTACGGGAGCCAGCTGTGAAAGAGCGTCAATGCCCTTCTGCAGCGTGCTCACTTCTGAACCGAGGGTGAACTCGGTGTCAGGAGCGAGGGGACCGGTGTGGAAGGTGGAAACGAAGATGCCCTTGGGCTTTGCGGCAGGGTCTGCCATTATGCCGTAGGGGCGCTGGACCAGCAGAGTCCACAGACCGCTGGCGAGCAGGGCCTGCTTGACGTCCGACGTGTCGAAGGAGACTTTCTCCTGCACGGTGTCGGACTCGATGGTGACAGCCAGCAGCTTGCGTTTCTCGCCTCTCACCACTTCCTTCACCGTGCCGCTCACCGGGGAGGTGAGGAGGATGTCGGAGTTTTTCTTGTCTGCAATGACGGGGGAGCCGCAGAGCACGCGGTCGCCCTCCTTGACCAGCAGTCTGGGAAGGAGGCCCTTCACGTCGGGAAGGACGGCAACGGTTTGCGGGGTCATCGATTTGCTGACAAGAAGGGCTGCACTTCCGCATACCGGAACGTCCAGGCCCTTTTTCAAAACGATGGTGTTAGACATTTTTTATGCTGTTATGATAATTTGCTATAAGCATGCGAATATACCACTTTTTTTTGTAATTTCGCGTCATTATGGAGAACAATGTGCGAGCCATTCTGGCTGAATTGAACGAGGAGCAGAAAAAAGCGGTTGAGTGTCTTGAAGGTCCGGTCCTGATCATCGCGGGAGCCGGCTCCGGCAAGACGAGGGTGTTGACAAGCAGGGTGGCCAATCTCCTTGCCCACGGGGTGGAACCTTCCCGTATCCTGGCGCTCACTTTCACCAAGAAAGCTGCCGGGGAAATGAAGGAAAGGATAGCCCTTATGGTAGGCGCCTGGAAGGCCCGCCACGT
>JAGCCD010000127.1 GCA_017651785.1 Bacteroidales bacterium | reverse complement strand
TATACAACTGGAAAAGAGATGACCGGCGAGTACCGTCCCACCAGGATGGGACTCGACGCGGCACTCACCGTCTGTTATTACTTTTGACACTCATCCTAACCGGCAGTCCCACCCGTTACGGGGAGGATCATTTCACCACGGACAACGGATTTCTTGACGCGGTGAAGGCGGAGTTGCCCCTGCGGCCGCGCGTGCTGATGATCAGCGCGGCGCCGGACGACAAAGCATTCACGGACAGCGTGCTGGCCGGAATGACGCTTTGCGTGCGCAATTCGGGAATCGAGCCGTCGGACATAACGATGCTGGACCGGCGGAACTGCAAGAAAGCAGCGCAGTTGATACGTCGCGCCCACTGGATCGTCCTGTGCGGAGGACACGTTCCCACGCAGAACAGGTTCCTCCACGAAATCCGCCTGAAGGAACTGCTCAGTGGCTTCCGCGGCCTTGTGATGGGCTGCAGCGCTGGCAGCATGAACTGCGCCGACTTTGTGTACTCGCATCCAGAGTTGAACGGAGAGGCGTCGGACCCGGCATACGGGCGCTGGCTGCGCGGTCTGGGACTTACCCGGCTGCAGATAATCCCGCACTATCATCAGGTGCGAAATTACATCATAGACGGCCGCCGCCTGTTCGAGGATGTCATTTTCCCAGACAGCCGGCACCATAGCTTCTATACTTTCCCCGACGGGGGATATATCATCTGCAAAAACGGCCGGGAAACCCTGCACGGCACCGCCTGGGAGATTTCGGACGGCCGGATGAAACAGATTTGTAGTGAAAATCAAGTGTATACCTTTATGAACGTTGTTTTTGTTTCCCCCCATTTCCCTCAGACCTACAGTCACTTCTGCGCGGCGCTCAAGCGTAACGGCGTCAATGTGCTGGGCATTGCAGACACCCCCTTCGGCGAGCTTAACGACGAGCTCCGCTGGGCACTGGCAGATTATTACCAGGTGCGCAACCTGGAAGATTACGACGAGGTTTACCGGGCCGTGGCCTGGTTCGCCCACCGGTACGGCCGCATAGACTGGATAGAGTCCAACAACGAGTACTGGCTCGAGCAGGACGCCCGCCTGCGCACAGACTTCAACGTGAACTCCGGCATCAAGACAGACCATATCGAGGCCATCAAGGAAAAGTCGGAGATGAAGAAGTATTACGCCCTGGGCAAGGTCCCTACGGCACGTCAGATCAAGGCTGCAGAGGGCCTGGAGGCCGTTCGCGCCTTCTGCCGCAAGACAGGTTTCCCCATCATCGCCAAGCCCGACAACGGCGTTGGCGCGAGCGGAACATTCAAGCTTGACTCCGAGCAGGAGCTGGAGGACTGGTTCGCTTCGCATCCCTCCAACTACGGCGCGTTCGTGGTGGAGGAGTTCGTGACCGGCCTGCTCACATCGTACGACGCCATATACGACTCCAAGGGAGAGCCTCTCTTTGAGTCTATGGGAGTGTACCCCACGCCTATAATGGACATCGTGCACGATAACCTGGATTCGTGCTACTGGGTAGAGAAGGAAGTGCCTGCCGCGCTGAGCAAGGTGGGCCGCCGGACGGTCAAGGCCTTCGGCATAAAGAGCCGCTTCGTGCACCTTGAGTTCTTCAAGTTGGACCGGGACCGCGAGGGCCTTGGGAAGAAGGGCGATTTTGTGGGCCTGGAGGTGAATATGCGCCCTGCAGGCGGCTACACGCCCGATCTTATGAACTTTGCCCACAGCACAGACGTCTTCCAGATATGGGCCGATATGGTGGCTTTTGACGAGCGGCGCAAGGGTGCCGGCGAGCAGTACTTCTGCGCTTACGCAAGCCGCCGCGACTGCTACCGCTACGCCCGTTCGCACGAGGAGGTCTTCGCCCGCTACGGCAACGCAATCTGTATGTGCCAGCGCATGCCGGACGCCCTTTCCGACGCCCTTGGCAACCAGGTATACATTGCCCGCTTTGCCACGCGCAAGGAAATCCAGCCCTTCTTTGACTTCGTGTGTGAGAAGGATTAGCTTATGACCCGCGAACAGGGAATATACCGCACCACGCTACTGGGCGGAGTTGCCAATCTGCTGCTGGTGGGAGTGAAGTTCGCCGCCGGAATAGCAGGACGGAGCGCCGCTATGGTGGCGGATGCCGTGCATTCCCTGTCCGACTTCATAACCGATATCGTAGTGCTGGTGTTCGTGGGAATAAGCGCCCGGCCGCAGGACTCCAGCCACGACTTCGGGCACGGCAAGTTCGAGACGCTCGCAACCTTCTTCATCGGGCTGGCGCTTACTGCTGCGGCCGTGGGAATTGTGGTGAACGGTGCCACAAAGCTTGCTGCCTGGCTTCAGGGAGAGGAACTCCCGGAGCCGGGAAAACTGGCGCTCTGGGCAGCGCTTATCTCAATAGTTATCAAGGAGTTGCTATATAGGTACACGGTTGCCCGCGGACGCAAACTTGAATCTGCGGCGCTGGTGGCAAACGCCTGGCATCACCGCTCCGATGCTCTTTCTTCCATAGGCGCGGCAGTAGGTATAGGCGGTGCAATCCTGCTCGGAAACCGCTGGACCGTGCTGGACCCGCTGGCCTCGATTGTGGTTGGCGCCATGCTGGTGAAGGTGGCCTGGGACCTCCTGGGGCCCAGCCTCGGAGAACTTACCGAGCAGTCCCTGCCCGAGTCTACGGAGAAGGAGATAATAGACCTTATAACGGCGGTTCCGGGCGTCTCAGACCCCCACAACCTCCGT
>JAGCCD010000126.1 GCA_017651785.1 Bacteroidales bacterium | reverse complement strand
GCGACGCCGCCGGCGAGGTTCCCGCCGAGTTCTGGTACGGAATCCTTCCCAAGATGAACAAGGACTACCCCGACATCTATCTCCTTGCAGAGGCAGAGAGGGACAACCTGGCAGACCCGTTGGTTACTTTCGACGCCAACTACGCCTGGGAGCTCCACCACCTGCTGAACGGCCTTGCGCAGGGCAGCCGCAGCGTTCAGGACCTCAAGGACTATGTTGCACGCGACGCTGCACGCTTCCCACGCGAGGCTTTCCGCCTGACCTTCACCTCCAACCATGATGAGAACTCCTGGGCCGGAACCGAGTTCGAGCGCGAGGGCGCTGCCGCAGATGCCTGCGCCGTGCTCTGCTTCACTCTTCCCCAGAGTCAGCCCCTCATCTATACCGGTCAGGAGATCGGCCTCAGCCGCAGGCTCGAGTTCTTCGAGAAAGATCCCATAACCGACTGGTCTGCAAACGAATACACCGCCTTCTGGAAAAAACTCGTAGACCTCAAGCATAACAACCCCGCTCTCGCCGCAGGTGAGCGCGGAGGAGAAATCGTCTGGTGGGAAACTCCCGGCACCGACGGTGTGGTGGCCTTCCACCGCGAGGTCAAGGGCAACAAGGTAATCGTCCTCGCCAACTTTGGACAGGCAGCCAAAGATACTCTGGTACTTGAAGAAACAGAGGCCAACGACAACCGTCCCCAGAGCGCCAAGCTCAAGGAGCCCTTCTCCAACCTCAAGGCAGAACCCGTCACTTGGACTATCAAGCTGGATGGTGAGTATACCAACGCCTTCACCGGATCAAAGCTCAGCGGCGACCAGACCATCACCCTCGCCCCCGGCGACTACCTCGTCCTGACCCGCAAGTAATCAATTCGTTACGTCCGCACCTCTGGGAGATTTTCCCAGAGGTTGGTAGTTAATTTGCTGAATATGAAGAATATACGTTTTACGGGCGGATTGATGGTGGCGGCGGTGCTGCTGCTCGCCGGATGCTCGCGCGGGTTCAATCCCTCTAGCGTACGGGACTTTACCGCAGACGAAGTGATGCGGGTCGAGCCGTTAAGCTGGTGGACGGGCATGAAGACAGACCTGCAGCTGATGGTGCAGGGCCCTGCGATAAGCGAATACGAAGTGAGCGTAGAGGGGCTCGCAGGCACGCAGGTTACAGGCGTGAGCAAGGCAGACAGTCCCAACTACCTTTTTGTAGATGTTCATGTGGGAGCCAAGGCGGGTACCTGCTGGCTCGTCTTCTCCAAGGACGGCAAACAAGAGTTCAAATATCCGTACAACATACGTGAGAGACGTGCAGGCAGTGCCGCACGTGAGAGCTTCACCACGGACGACATGATCTATCTAATTATGCCAGACCGCTTTGCGTCCGCTTCCGCAGATAACGATGCCGCCTGGCCGGGAGGTGTTTACGACGACGGTTCTGCCGTAAGCTGGACCGTTCCCGCAACGCCAGACAAAGTAGACAGGGTTGACCCGGTTGCCCGTCACGGCGGAGACCTGCAGGGTATGATAGACCACCTTGACTATGTGGCGGGGCTTGGTGCCACTGCAGTGTGGAACACTCCCCTTCTTCTGGACAATCAGGAGTTTGAGTCCTATCACGGCTATGCCTGTGCAGATTATTACCACATCGACCCCCGCTTCGGCGACAACGCCCTTTATAAAGAGTACGTGGCCAAATCGCACGAAAAGGGCCTCAAGGTCATAATGGACATCGTCACCAACCACTGCGGCACCGCCCACTGGTGGATGGAAGACACCCCCTTCAAAGACTGGATTCACCGCTTCCCCGAGTATATGCAGATGAACGCCCTGTTCTCCGTGTATATGGATCCCAATGCCGCGCAGACTGACCTGCAGCGCCAGGAAAGCGGCTGGTTTGTCCCGTCAATGCCCGATATGAACCTGGACAACCCGTTCGTTCTCAAGTACTTCCAGCAATGGGCAGTGTGGTGGATAGAATACGCCGACCTTGACGGCCTTCGCGTAGACACATATCCTTACAACGAGCCCGGTCCTATGTCAAAATGGTGCAAAGCGGTCCGTGAAGAGTATCCGGACATCAACATAGTGGGTGAATGCTGGGATATGAACATCCCCCAGGTCGCCTACTGGCAGAGCGGCAACCCCAACAAGAACGGGTTCGACAGCAACCTCCCCAGCATAATGGACTTTCCGCTGCAGCGCGCCATAATCACCGCCCTGTGCGAAGACCAGGTATGGTGGGACGAGGGAATGACCCGCGTCTACACCGTCCTCGCCCAGGACTTCGCCTATCACGACCTGGGCAAGATGCTCATCTTCTTCGCCAACCACGACCACATGCGTACAGGCGATATCTTCCAGGCCAACCCGGACAAGATGAAGCTGGCGCTCACAATGCTGGCGACGCTCCGGGGCATACCGCAGCTGTATTACGGCGACGAGATGATGTTCCTTGAGCGCAAGGACTGCCAGAGCCACGACGGCGCAAAGCGCATAGACTTCCCCGGCGGATGGGAGGGCGACACCTTCAACCTCTTCACCGGGGAAGGCCGCGCGGCCGCCGGAGGCCCCCTGTACCGCACGGCCGCAGACCTGCACGACTACACGGCACGGCTCTTCAACTGGCGCAAGACATCGGAGCCCGTCAAACACGGCAAGACCCTCCATTTCCTTTCCCGCAAGAACGTTGGAGTGAGGAATATTACAGACAACACCTACTCGTACTTCCGCTACACCGACTCGGAAGCCGTGTTTGTCTACATCAACAACACTTCCGAGCCCCGCGCCCTTGACTGGAGCCACTACTCGGAGTTCGTCTCCTCCCCTGTACAGGGCACAAACGTCATTACCGGCGCCCCCGTCACCCTGCAGGACGGCGTAGAAGTCGCCCCTATGAGCGCCCTGGTGGTTGAGTTTAAAAAAGCAAGAGACTGAATATGAAAGAGTTACGATTTATTGTTATTGCGGCTGCTGCACTGATGCTGGCCGGATGCGCCAAACCGGCCGAGGCACCGTCGTTTCCCTATAGCGTGAGCAGTCCGGACGGCTCGCTTACCGTAGAGGTGGGATGCACATCCCAGGGGCAGCCCTGCTACCGGCTGGAACGCAGCGGACGGGAGGTTGTAAAGCCCTCGCGCCTTGGTTTCCAGCTTATTGCGGATGAACAGCGGAGCGGCGAAGACCCCGTCATAAAGAACGCGCGGGAAGGCCTCAAGTTCACGGACGGCAGCGACCTGTGCTCCGGTTTCTCCGTGCTTGGCAGTTCTACCGGCAGTTTTGACGAGACCTGGCAGCCGGTGTGGGGCGAGGAGCGCGACATCCGCAACAACTACAACGAGTTGTTGGTGAACCTCGTTCGCGAGGACGGCGTGCGTATGGACCTCCGCTTCCGCGTGTACGACGACGGCATAGGCTTCCGTTACGAGTTCCCGCAAGACAACAAGCTCCGCTATTTCAAAGTGAAAGAGGAACTTACGGAATTCGCAATGACAGGCGACCACACCGCCTGGTGGATAAGCGGCGACTACGACACGCAGGAGTACAACTACACCCGCAGCCGCCTGAGCGAGATTCGCGCCATCTCCGGCAAGACACGTCTGGACAATGCGTCCGCAACCGGATTCAGCGATACAGGCGTGCAGACGGCTCTTCAGCTTAAGACCGATGACGGCCTGTACATCAACATCCACGAAGCCGAGGTGGTGAATTACCCCACCACCAACCTCCTGCTCGACGACAAGACCTTAACCTTCCGCACCTGGCTCACCCCCGATGCCGAAGGGGTAAAAGGACGCCTCCAGGCTCCGTGCGTGAGCCCCTGGCGCACCGTAATGGTAGTGGACGACGCCCGCAAGGCCCTGGCATCAAGACTGATACTCAACCTCAACGAGCCCTGCGCCATTGAGGATGTGAGCTGGATACATCCCGTAAAATATATGGGAGTATGGTGGGAAATGATTACCGGCAAGACCGAGTGGTCATACACCTACGACGTTCCCTCCATACAACTGGGAGTAACCGATTACAAAGCCCTCAAGCCTCACGGCAGGCACGGAGCCAACAACGGGAACGTGCGTGCATATATAGACTTTGCCGCCGCAAACGGCTTTGACGCCCTTCTCATAGAGGGCTGGAACGAGGGCTGGGAAGACTGGTTCGGATGCCAGAAAGACTACGTGTTCGACTTCGTCACCCCCTATCCCGACTTCGACCTTCCCGCGCTTAACCAATACGCCCACAGCAAGGGCATCCGCCTTGTAATGCACCACGAAACATCTTCATCCACAGTGAATTACGAGCGTCATATGGAAGCGGCCTATAACCTTATGAACCAGTACGGCTACGATGCCGTGAAGAGCGGATACGTGGGCAACATCATCCCTTATGGCGAGCATCACTACAGCCAGCCGCTCATCAACCACTACCTTTACGCCATAAAGGAAGCGGCAAAGCACCACATTATGGTGAACGCACACGAGGCGGTGCGCCCCACCGGCCTCTGCCGCACCTGGCCCAACATGATAGGCAACGAGAGCGCTATGGGAACGGAATACCGCAGCAACATCAATCCGGGGCATACCGCCATCCTGCCGTTCACGCGGCAGCAGGGCGGCCCCATGGACTACACTCCCGGCATATTCGAGCAGGATATGTCCATTACCGCTCCCGGACAAAGCGGCAAGATGCGCCACACCATCGCAAACCAGCTGGGCCTGTACGTCACTTTCTACTCGCCGCTGCAGATGGCCGCCGACCTGCCCTCCAACTACGAGCGCTTCCCCGACGCCTTCCAGTTCATAAAGGACGTTGCCGTAGACTGGGAGAAGTCTCTGTATCTTGAAGCAGAACCGGGAGAGGTTATAGTGACCGCCCGCAAGCCCAAGCTTGAGACGTTAAACGCTGCAGCAGAGGGAGTTGCCAAGCTTGCCGACGGCAAGAAAGATATGATAAGCAACGCCGCACGCTTTGTGTACGCCCTGCCGGAGAGCGCAAAGTCGCTTAAGGGCGCCAGGGCCCGCGATGTCTGGTACGTGGGCGGCGTGGGCGGACCGGAGGAGCGCACGGTGACATTCAGCCTGAATTTCCTGGATCCTTCGCTGCGATACGAGGCAATCCTGTATGCAGACGCCCCCGAGGCCGATTATGAAACCGCGCCCCAGGCTTACACTATTACCCGCTCCGAGGTGGGCTCATCCGATTCCTTCACCGTGCGCATGGCGCGCGGAGGCGGATTCGCACTGTCACTCAGGGAGATACGCTGATGAAAGAAGCAGTTGTCGTCCTGGCCGTAATAGTGGCGCTCGTGGCCTATGTCGCCTGGCTTTTCAGCAAGCCAGGCGAAGTGAAGCCGCTCGTGCCGCAGGAGGACGACATCCTGCTTCGTGAAGGCGTTCAGGAGGGCACGGTAGACGGCAACTCCATAGAAACCTTCACCGGTTTCACCCAAATGGCCGAACGGCTCGAGCAAGACATAGCCTCGGCCCGGCAGTACATCCACCTGCAGTTCTTCAAATACGAAGACGATCCCACGGGGCGCAAGATCGCCGGAATGCTGGCGCAGAAGGTATCCCAGGGCGTGGAAGTCCGCCTTCTGTACGATGCCGCGGTAAACGGCACGCGACGTCCTCTTTTCCGGGACATGCGCGCTATGGGAGTGCACACAAAGGCGTTTTCGCCGCTGTACCCGCCGGCTCTCAAGAAGTCCGACAACTACCGGAATCACCGCAAAATCGTTGTTATCGACGGAAAAATTGCATATCTTGGTGGAATGAACATCGCCGACCGCTACGACAAAGGGCTTGACTGGGGTATTTGGCGCGACACTCAGATACGTATCGCAGGGCCTGTGGCGGCCCAGTGCCAGCTGGCTTTTGCCCGTGACTGGGCATACAAGGGCGGCGAAATCCT
>JAGCCD010000125.1 GCA_017651785.1 Bacteroidales bacterium | reverse complement strand
TCCTACCTGTACGAGCTTGCCGTCTACTGCTTCAAGAACGGCCGTTCATCCACAGCTTTCGAGGCTGCAAGCAAGGTTCCTTCCATGGACGAGTCCCTCGCCGGCAAGGCATACCTCCTCATCGGAACCATCTGGGGTTCCACCACTTGCGGTGGCGACGAAATCGCCCGCAGGGCTCCCTACTGGGTGGCATGCGACTACATGAACAAGGCAAAGGCCGCCGATCCTTCCCTTACGGACGACGCCAACCGCTACATCGGACAGTACAGCAGGTACTTCCCTCCGGCAGCAGACGCCTTTATGTATGACGTCACCAACGGCCAGTCCTACACCGTGGTCTGCGGCGGAATGAGGGCCACCACGACGGTCCGCACCGTCAAGTAGCCTTGGGCTTCAGATTACGTTCGATCATATTGCTGGCAAGCGTTTTACCGCTTGCCAGCATTGTCGTATCCTGTGGGGGCGGCCTGGGCGAGGCGGAAAGCCTGGACCTTTCCAAGACGCCGGTGCAGACCCTTCACGATATGTTTACCGTGCAGACCAAGAACGGCAAGATTGAAATGCGTTTCGAGGCCCCCCTCATGGAGACGTACGACAACGACACCACCAAGGTAGACCTCTTTCCCGGAGGCCTTTCCGTGTATTCGTACACAGAGGACGGCCTGCTGGAGAGCGTTGTTTTCTCAGACAACGCCAAGCACGAGGTAGACAAGACGGGAAAGCGCAGCGACGTCTGGTCAGCGTTCGGCAACGTGCTCATAAACAACGTCATAAAGCACGAGGCAATGGAAACCGACACCATTTACTGGGACGAAACCAAGAAAGAGATATACACAGACTGCTACGTCAAGATGTACTCTCCCGACGGCTTCATGCAGGGCTACGGCATGCGCTCGGACGACCACGCCAGAAACTCCATTCTGCACAAACCGTTCAACAGTTACGCCGTTTCCAAGCAGGATTCCACGCTAGTTGTGATTGATTCCGTTAATTTTATTGGTGCTTTCCCAAAAAATTAGTAATTTCGCGGCCCATAACTTTGATATTAAAAATTATAAGATACTAACACAATGGCGGTTCTTCAGAAAATTCGCGTAAAATTCGGCCTTGCGATCTCCATTATCATCGCTCTGGCCCTCCTCTCATTTATCATCGATCCCAATACCCTCGGCTCGGCCCTTAACTCGATGTCCAAGAAATACGATGTCGGCAGCATTGCAGGCAAAAGGATATCCTACACCGACTTCCAGGAAAGCATCGACAAATTCACCACCATCCATCAGGTAACCACCGGCTCTTCCAGCCAGACAGAGCAGAGCCAGCAGCAGATCCGCAACGCCGCCTGGCAGGAGCTCGTGGACCGTTACATGTTCGTAGAGAACGCCAAGAAGGCAGGTGTGCGCGTGGGTGAGGACGAGATGATAGACCTTACCACCGGTTCAAACATTTCCCCCATACTTTCCCAGAACCCTTCGTTCGCAGACGAGTCCGGTGTCTATTCGCCCGACGCCCTGCGTGAGTTCGTGGCAGCCGTGGGAACAGACAACAGCGGTTCCCTCAAGACCTACTGGAACTACCTCCAGAACTCCGTGCTTACCCAGAAGTACTATCAGAAGTACGGTGCTCTCCTGAACAACTCTTCAGTCCTTCCCGAGGTCTTCACCAACCATTTGGTGGAAGAGGCAAACACCACTGCAGACGTAGAGTACATCATGATCCCCTTCACATACCAGGACACTACCGTAAAGGTTACCGCCCAGGAGGTCATGAACTACTACAAGGCCCACAAAAAGAACTACAAGCAGACCGCAAACCGCGACATTGAGTACGTCGTCTTCGAGGTTGTCCCTTCAGACGACGACATAACCGCCACCAGCGACGAGATGGAGTCCCTCCTTCCCGAGTTCGGCACCACCACCAACATGAAGGCTTTCCTTCTCAAGAACTCCGAGCGTCCTTACAGCGAGTTCTGGTATAAGGAAGGAGACCTCAGGACCGTCTCTTCAGACGTCAACGACTTCGTGTTCGGCGGCGCACAGGGCGCATCTCCCGTGTTCCGTAGCGGCAACACCTTCCGCAGCGCAAAGGTCATCGGCACCGCAATGGTCCCCGACTCCGTATACGTAAAGCACATCCTCCTTCAGGGCGCAGACGCAAAGCACCTTGCAGACAGCCTTAAGGACGTCGTGGCCAAGGGTGGCAACTTCTCCGCCCTTGCCGCAGAGTATTCCGCAGACAGCGCTTCCGCAGACGGCGGCGAGCTGGGCAACCTCGGCTGGTTCACCCAGACCTACACCATCCCCGGATTCGAGGGCGTGGTTACCGCAGAGCTTAACAAGCCCTTCGTGCTCAACACCCAGTACGGCACCCACGTTGTAATGGTTACCAAGCGCACCAAGCCCGTTGCAAAGAAGCAGGTCGCCATTCTTGAGAAGACCGCCCTTGCCAGCAAGGAGACCTTCAACGACTATTATGCCGACGCCAACCGCTTCGCTACCATCGCCGGCGGCACCTACGACGGTTACAAGAAGGCCGTAGACTCCACCGGAGTATACTCCCACACCATGAACAACGTCACCGAGGCCACCTCCAACTACGGTTCCGTAAGCCAGGCCAAGGAAATCACCCGCTGGGTATTCGACGCCAAGAAGGGCAAGGCCTCCAACATCATCACCGTAAACAACAACTTCTTCTTTGTGGTTGCCGTCAAGGAAATCCGCGACGATGAATACAAGAGTGTAAACGACGTGGCTCCTTCCATCCACGAGATTCTCCGCACCAAAGCCTACCAGGAGAAGACCTGCCAGGAGGTAGCACAGGAAATGCAGGGCAAGTCCACCCTTGAGGAGATTGCAAAGCCCTACGAGCTCACCGTTTTCAATGCGGAAGACGTGGCATTCTTCTCTACCGGATCCGCCCAGACGCTTGAGCCTTCATTCGTAGGCGCAATCGCAAAGGCTCCCGTAGGAGAGATCTGCGGCCCCGTTCCCGGCATCGCATGCGTATATGTGTTCAAGGTGAACAACCGTGAGACCGGTTCCTTCTTCACCGCAGAAGACGCAACCAACAACGAGAAGCAGAAGGCTCTCTACTCCGCGCAGATGGTCATCCCCGTGATGATGGAGAACGCCGAGGTAAAAGACAACCGCGCACACTTCTTTTAGCAGATAAGCGCTTGTTAAGATCAAAGGCCGTCCCTTACCGGGCGGCCTTTATCCATATTATTACCGGGTAATGGTCGCTCACGCCGCCGTTCCAGCGCGGGCCCTGGAAAGCGCGCCGCGGCTTTAGCCCGCCGAAGCTCCGGTCCCGTTCAGACAGCACCGGGGAGTCAAAAACACGCTCATTCACAATCAGTTCCCGGGCAAAATACCCGTCAATCTTTTCCCACTGTCCGTTGTACTTTATGGTGCCGGGGGAGCCGTCGCGCCACACGTCGTCGTTGAAATCTCCCACGGAAATGATGCGGCGGCAGCCTGCGGCGCCCAGCGAGTCCATCACCTCATGCATCCGCCGCATGGCGACATCCCGCCGCCACTGGGAGTCTTCCCCTACCTTTGAGGGATGATGGTTAACCAGTATGGCAAGACTGTCGAACCGGGCCACCAGAATGTCCCTTGTGCTCATTATTGCGCCGGAGCTGTCTGTAAGGTGCTTTGGCTCCGACCACTGGAGCCTGAGGCTCGAGCGCCTGTACAGCAGAGCGCAGTCTATGCCGCGCCTGTCCGGAGAATCGTAATGCACTATCGAGTAGTCCAGTTTGCGCAGAGGAGTGGAGTGCAGCAGCCGCTCCAGGACAAACCGGTCTCCAACCTCCGTAAGAGCCACGGCATCTGGCAGCCTGCCGCACTGCTCGGAAATAAGCAATAGTGTCTTGGCGATGGCGTTGCATTTGGTGTAAAACCGGCCCGCAGTATAGCGCCCGGAGGTGTCTGTGCGGTAATCCAGGAAGTTTTCTACGTTCCAGCTGACTATCAGCAGACTGTCTGATGGCTGCACGCGCAGGGAGAGCGCGGCAAGAAGTATCATAGCAAGTTCCATACGGCAAATATGACAAAAAATTCTTAAATTAGCAGACTGATAAACAATAGATCGATGAGTCTTAAATGCGGAATCGTAGGATTGCCCAATGTGGGCAAATCCACCCTCTTCAACTGCGTGAGCAGCGGAAAGGCGCAGAGCGCCAATTTCCCCTTCTGCACCATAGAACCTAACCTCGGCTCCACCAACGTGCCGGACAAGCGTCTGGAGGTCCTTACGGAAATATGTCACCCCCAGCGCACCATCCCCGCCACCGTAGACATAGTGGACATTGCTGGCCTTGTAAAGGGCGCCAG
>JAGCCD010000124.1 GCA_017651785.1 Bacteroidales bacterium | reverse complement strand
CTCGCCGGTGAAGCGGACATCGTCGTTGAAGATGTTCACTTTGGTGCCGAGCTCGGTAACCACTTCTCCGTTTACGGTAACCACACCGGCCTGGATGAGGGTGTCTGCCTCGCGGCGGGAGCATACGCCGGAATTGGCGATGAAGCGGTTCAGGCGCATCTCGTCACGGGCGACGGGCTCGAAAGCGGGGCCGTCGTAGTCGCGGTCTACCAGGGGGCGCTTGCTTATCATGCGGTTGATGCCCTCCGAGGAAGACTTTGTGAAATGGGGCTTTGCGCCGTAAGGCTTCTTGCCGGCGGGTTTGCCCTTCTTGGGGTAGGGCTTGCCGTACTGCCTTGATTCCTGGTGCTCTCCCCACTGGCGCTCTATCCTGTCTGCGCCCTCTGTGCGCTGGGAACCGTAGGGTTTGCGGTCTTCGTATTGCTTGTGCTCTCCGTAGGCGCGGGAGGTGCCGTAAGGCTTGCGCTCGCCGTAGGGCTTGTGGTCGCCGTAGGGTTTGCGCTCACCGTACTGGGGACGCTCGCCGTAAGGCTTGCGGTCTCCATAGGCTTTACGTTCGCCATAGGGCTTGCGCTCGCCGTACTGGGGCCTGCTTTCGCCGGAGCGGTAGCGGCTCTGGTAATCTGTGCTCTTGCCCTCGGAGAGGATGTCTACTTTTTCTGTCTTGGTCTGGGATGTTTTTCTTGGTCTGAGTTTTCGGCCGTCTTTTGAGTAACCGTCCATACTGTTTGGGGATGACTCACGTCATCATTTTAGGTTAAAAATGTAAGTAATGGTGCCCTCCTGCAGCGCCGGGGCACTGGCGCTCATAGTGAAGCCCGTTTCCAGGGCCGCGTTGCGCGCGGCTGTCCACAGGGCCCTGTCCGTTACCGTGGTGCCGTCGGCTCCGGGAACCGCTTTCTGCACCTTTCCGTATTGGTCTACCCAGATCTTCACCACCACTTTGCCGCTTTCCTGCGAGGTGTAGACGGGCTTCTTGAGTCCTGCCTTGTCTACCTCGCGGCCCTCAAGATGGGCGTTGGGCTTGCCCTCGGTGGCACCGGTGCTCACGTTGCCCGTGGGCTGGCCGGGTTTGAAGGTGGTTGAGGCCTCTGAGGCTCCGTGGGGGGCGGTCGTGGTGTTGTCTGTTTTGCCCATGCCGGGGAAGGAGGCTCTGGGATCAAGCTTGGGTTCCTCGTCCCTGGGGGGCTCGGTTACGGCCACGTCACCGTGGGGGTCGGGCTTGGTGGCGGGGGTTGTGTTGGGCTTTGTTGATTTGACGGGAGATTCGCTGCGCTGTATCAGCTCTATCTTCTCTTCCGGATTTACGTCCTCGCCCCTGGGGTCTATGCCCGTTTTCTGCTCTACGATGGGGATGGGTTCCTCGTCGAAATCGAGCAGGAAGGTGTTCTCTGCGGGCGGGGGATAAAGGTATTTGATTCCTGTAAACGATACGAGGAATACGGCGCACACGTGCACGACAATCGTGAGTACGATGCCGGTAAGCGTGGAGTTGCGCTCGCTCTCGTGACGTTCTCTCAGGTACTGTTTCATTCGGGTTGCGTGGCCAGGATTACTTTATAATGATTGCGCTTGGCGATGTTCATCACCTGCACGATCTCCTTGATGGGGACCGACTCGTCGGAGTAGATGGCGAAAGTGGGGTCTTCTTCTGTCTGCAGAAGGTCTACCAGCTCGTCTTCTACCTGATCCAGCATTACGGGAGTTTCCTCGCCGTTTACGTGGTAGGTGTAACGCTCTTCTCCCCAGTCTTTTATGGACACGGAGACGGTAGCCTTGGCGCCCACCTGCCCGGTGCTCTTGGGGAGCAGGAGCTTGAGGGCGTTGGGGTTTACCAGAGTCGAGGTGACCAGGAAGAAGATGAGCAGCAGGAACACGATGTCCGTCATACTGGACATCACCATGTTCGGGTCAGCTTTTGTGGTTCGCTTGAGTGCCATCAGTCTTCTTCTTTAACTACGGGTTCTTCCATCAGGTCCATGAACTCTATGGTGCTGCTCTCCATCTGGAACACCACGTTGGAAACCTTGGAGGTGAGGTAGTTGTAGCCGAAGTAGGCGATGATACCTACGATAAGGCCTCCGATGGTGGTGATCATTGCGGTGTAGATACCGCTGGACAGCAGGGTGATGTCTATGTTGTTGCCGGCCTGGGACATGTTGAAGAAGGCCTGGACCATACCCATCACGGTGCCGAGGAATCCTATCATGGGGGCGCCGCCGGCTATCATTGCAAGATAGGGGAGACCCTTCTCAAGGCGGGCCACCTCTACGTTGCCAACGTTCTCTACGGCGCTCTGGATGTCGCTCAGGGGTTTGCCTATGCGGTCTATGCCGGTTTCTACCATGCGGGCCACAGGGGTGTCGAACTTGGAGCACAGGGTCTTGGCGGACTTGAGTTTGCCGTCGTGGATGTAGTCTCTGATGTCCATCATGAAGTCTTTGTCTATCTTGGAAGCCTGGTGGATCATCCAGAGCTTTTTGCCGAAGATGAACAGGGCGATGACGGAAAGGACCAGGAGGACGATCATGAGCCATCCGCCCTTGGTGGCCATTTCAATGAGCGAGTAGGACATCTCCTGCTGAACGGGACTGGCCTGTACTGCCTCAACAGGGTCGGCCTGAAGCAAATAACTGAGCATATCTGATTTGGGTTTAATATTCCATTAAGTTGCAAATATAATCAAAATTCCTGACCAATCATATCCTTTCCACGGAATCATTTTGCAGCCAGCCCTGGCGTCCGTCAGACAGTTCTATATTGTCCCAGCCGCCTATCTCTTCCAGCACTTTGACTTTGGTTCCCTCGTGCAGCACAAAGAGGCTCACGCCGCTGCCCGGAGAGCTCTTTACCTCCGTTACGGCGTTAACCACAACGGCCTCGTCGTGCGTGAGCGCGTCGGAACGCTGCCACAAGGCAAACCTGAGGCTTAGTAATGCGCAGAGTATCAGTATTATACCGCCAAAGAAGCCGAACTTTCTGCGGCCGCCTCCGCCAAGCAGGAACAGCAGCAGCATCGCCAGCGCGCCGGCAAGGAAGACAAGGAAAAGAACGGCCCAGGCGGTGCCTGAAAGCGCCCAGCACGCCTTGCGTCCCCAGGTCTTGAGGAAGAATTCGGGGACCTCTTCTATGCGGTCCTGCACGCGTGAACGTGCGAATTCAAGGTTGAAGCGGGCGTCCTTATGGGAGGGATTCACCTTGAGCGCCCTCTCGTACCAGATGATTGCGTGCGAAAGGTCGTTCTGCTTGAAGGCGGCGTTGCCAAGGTTGTAGTAGAGCGCGGCGCTTTCCTGCCCGCTCTGCACTATTGCCTGCCACGCCGCAGAGGCCTCGCTCCAGCGGCCGTCCGAATAAGCATTTACGCCCTTGGTCCAAAGTGAATCGGCGTCCTGGGCGTGCAGGGGCAGCGCAAAGAGCAGCAGAAGGGCAAGCGCGGCGCCGGTCTTATGGGATTTACGCATCGATGAATCTATGTCTGAAATAACGGCCACGGCGCCCTCGTAGTGGGCGTTCATGGCATCGTGCCCCTCGGACGGGGCGTAACGGGCGAACTCGCAGGCGTCCAGCAGTTCGCAGAAGCGGCCGGTGACATCTTCTTTCACACCCTCCGCCGCCAGGCGCTCGCTTATCTTATCTTTGTCCAGCTCTGCCGCGGGCATGTTGAGCTTGTCTCCCACAAAGCCCAGCAGGGCCTTGTGCAGCTCCTCGTAGAAAGCCGAATAGAGGTCTTTGCTCAGGAACTCGCCGGCCTTGGCGAGGCGCCTGCGAGCCATCTTGCTGGCGGCGCTGCGGCGCGTGCCCACAACGTCCGCGCGGCGGGCGGCGACTTTGCGCAGTGCAAACCAGACCGCCGCGGCGGCCAGGCAGAGCAGCGCGGCGAGGGCCCAGAACAGCCCTGAGCCGGCGAAGAAGCTGCCCTTTGGCGCAAGGCCGGGGGCGCCGAGCGCGATGTGGCGGATGTCCGAGCCAAGGTCGCGCACGTCCTTTCGTGCAGGCGCGGCTTCAAGCTGTCCGCCCTGCGGAGCCGTTGCGCCTTCCGCTCCCTTGTTCACCTTTATGTGCAGGGGGCCGGTAGAAAGCGTTACGAACCTTCCTGCGGCCGGATCGTAGTAGCTGTAATCTACGGGGCCAATGGTGAAGTCTCCGTGGCTGCGGGGGATGAAGGGATACTCGAACGTGCGGGAACCTCCTGATTCACTGGTCTTTACATCGTATGCCTCGAAATCTGGCGGGAAAGACACTTTGGGAGCCTCGAGCAGCGACAGGTTGCCCTTACCGCTTATGGTAATTCGGAGGGTTCCGGCGTCGTGCGTCTGCAGCGAGTCGCGG
>JAGCCD010000123.1 GCA_017651785.1 Bacteroidales bacterium | reverse complement strand
TCGGGATTCTCGTGGCTCTTGCGTATGGGCTTGCCCTCGTCTTCCTGGTAGATGGCGCGGGTGCGGGCCTTGAGGATCTCTACGTCTCCGTGGTGATAGGGCTGGCCGGCGCCGCCTACACAGCCGCCGGGGCATGCCATTACCTCTACTACGTGGTAGTTGAGCTCGCCCTTGCGGAGCTTGTCCATAAGGATGCGCGCGTTGCCCAGGGTGTGCGCCACGCAGACCTTGAGCGGGAAGCCCGCCAGGTCTATGGTGGCCTCCTTGATGCCGTCCAGGCCGCGGACGTTCTCGAACTCTATGCGGGGAAGGGTCTTACCCGTGTATACCTCGTATACGGTACGGAGGGCTGCTTCCATAACGCCGCCGGTGGCGCCGAAGATGGCTGCAGCTCCGGATGACTCACCCAGAGGAGTGTCGAAGTCGCTGTCGGGAAGGGCGCAGAAGTCTATGTTGGAGCGCTTGATGAGGCGGGCCAGCTCACGGGTGGAGATGGAGTAGTCAACGTCGGGGTTGCCGTCTACTGAGAACTCTTCCCTCTCGCACTCGTATTTCTTTGCAAGGCAAGGCATTATGGACACTACTACCAGCTTCTCGCGGGGAATGCCCATCTTCTGGGCCCAGTAGGTCTTTGCAATGGCGCCGAACATCTGTCCGGGAGACTTTGCAGAGGAAGGATACTCAAGCAGGTCGGGATAGTTGTGCTCGTAGAAGTTGACCCAGGCCGGGCAGCAGGAAGTCATTATAGGGAGCTTCACGCTCTTGTCTCCGCCAAGGAAGGCCTTGAGCCTCTGCAGGATCTCAGCGCCCTCTTCCATAATGGTGAGGTCTGCGCCGAAGTCGGTATCGAACACGTAATCGAAGCCCAGGCTCCTCAGGGACGACGCCAGCTTGCCCGTAACGATGGTGCCGGGCTTGAGGCCGAATTCCTCGCCAAGGGCCACGCGCACTGCGGGAGCGGGCTGTGCGACCACCACTTTGTCGGGGTTGCAGAGGTCGTCCAGCAGACGGTCTGTGTTGTCACACTCGGTAAGGGCGCCGGTGGGGCAAACGGCTACGCACTGGCCGCAGTAGGTGCAGTCGGTGTCCTTGAACATACGGTCGAAGGTGGGGGCGATGGTGGTGTCGAAACCACGGCGCACGGCGCCGAGCACGCCCACGGTCTGCACGTTGTTGCATACGCTCTCGCAGCGGCGGCAGAGTATGCACTTGTCCATATTGCGGGTGATGGCGGCGGTAACCTCCTTCTTGCGGGAGGACTGCTCGCCCTTGAACCTCATCTCGCGGATATTGAAGCGGGTCACGAGCTTCTGGAGCTCGCAGTCGCCGCACTTGGGGCAAGTGAGGCAGTCGTTGGGATGGTCTGACAGGATGAGCTCGGCAACCGTCTTGCGGGCGCGGACCACGCGGGCGCTGTTGGTGCGGACCACCATGCCTTCCGTGACCATGGTCGCGCAGGAAGGGGCCAGGTTGCGCCTGCCTTCTACTTCCACTACGCAAATACGGCACGATGCCGGGGAGTTCTTTACACAGGTCCCCTTGAGGTCTATGTGACAGAGCGCGGGTATCTGGATGCCCACGGTAGCGGCTGCGTCAAGGACGGTAGTGCCCTTGGGGACGCATACGGGCCTGTTGTCTATGGTAAGGTTGATCATATTTTCCATGGCTCACGTGTTTAGATGACGGAAATAGCACCGAACTTGCAGCGGGACAGGCACATGCCGCAGCGGATGCACTTTTCTGGATTGATGACGAAAGGCTTGCGGACCTCTCCCACAATGGCTTCTGCGGGGCAGCCGCGGGCGCAGGCGCTGCATCCCTTGCAGAGCACGGGATCTATGCTGTAGGTGAGGAGGGACTTGCACTTGTGGGCGCGGCACACGTGGTCGCGGACGTGCTCTTCGTACTCGTCGCGGAAGTTGGCGATGGTGGAGAGGACGGGGTTGGGGGAAGTCTGGCCAAGGCCGCACAGGGCGGTGTCTTTGATGACTTTTGCCAGGTTCTCCAGCGTCTCTATGTCTTCCATCTTGCCGCGGCCCTCCGTGATGCGGGTAAGGATCTCGAGCATCCTGCGGTTGCCGATACGGCAGGGGGTGCACTTGCCGCAGGACTCGTCTACGGTGAACTCGAGGAAGAACTTGGCTACGGACACCATGCAGTCGTCCTCGTCCATCACTATCATACCGCCGGAGCCCATCATGGAACCGGCAGCGGCGAGGCTTTCGTAGTCAATGGGAATGTCAAGGTGCTTCTCTGTGAGGCAGCCGCCGGAGGGGCCTCCGGTCTGCACGGCCTTGAACTTCTTGCCGTTCTTTACGCCGCCGCCTATGTCGTAGATGATTTCCCTGAGGGTGGTGCCCATAGGGACCTCGATAAGGCCCACATTGTTGATCTTGCCGGCAAGAGCGAACACTTTGGTGCCCTTAGACTTCTCCGTTCCAATGGAAGAGAACCACTGGGGACCCTTGGTGAGGATGACGGGCACGTTGGCGAGCGTCTCTACGTTGTTCACGTTGGTGGGACGGCCGAAGTAGCCTGCCTCTGCGGGGAACGGCGGCTTGAGCGTGGGCTCGCCGCGCTTGCCTTCCATTGAATGTATGAGGGCCGTTTCTTCACCGCACACGAAGGCGCCGGCGCCGTAACGGATCTCTATGTCGAAGTTGAAGTTTGTGCCGAGGATGTTTTTGCCCAGGAGGCCGTATTCGCGTGCCTGGGCTATGGCGACCTTGAGGCGGTGCACTGCCAGGGGATACTCTGCGCGGATGTAGATGAGTCCGTGGTTTGCGTTGATGCAGTAGCCGCAGATCATCATTGCCTCTATGACCGAGTTGGGGTCTCCCTCCATTATGGAGCGGTCCATAAAGGCGCCCGGGTCTCCCTCGTCGGCGTTGCAGACCACATACTTGTCCGGGGCGTCGAACTTGCGGGCTATCTCCCACTTGAGTCCGGTGGGGAAACCTGCGCCGCCGCGGCCGCGGAGTCCGCTGGCCTTGATGTCTGCCAGCACATCCAGGCTGTCGCGCTGGAGGCTGTCCGCCAGGG
>JAGCCD010000122.1 GCA_017651785.1 Bacteroidales bacterium | reverse complement strand
GTGGCTATGGACATTCCCACGTATCCCGTGCCTGCAACTGCGCTTTTCATATAGCGTACTTAAGTTTTGCTTCTTCGTATGTGTCCAGGCTGCCGATGTCGAAGCGGGCACCGGGCATGGGCCAGGCGTGGAGGATGGTGTGCTCCGCCATATAGTGGGCCAGGTTGCCGGGTGCGTCCTTGCCGCAGCCGTTCTCTACCGAGTGGCGCACCAGATCCAGGTCTTTGCGCAGGTACACGTAGAACGGCGGCACCGCCCAGTGGCTCACCGGCTCCTGAGGCTTCTCCTGCATCTGCAGCACCTTCATATCCTTATCCACCTCAATCACCCCGGTGCGCTGCAGCTTATATAACTCCGGCTCATAGTGGCACATTATGCCACTTGTCCCCTTCTCCTTGGCATACTCCACAAATCCCCTGAAGCTGAACTCCAGTATGTTATCCGCCGCCACCACCAGAAGGTCGTCGTCAATCTTCAGCGTCTCAATAGCAAACAGCAGATCGCACACCGCACCGAGACGCGTCTCGTTGGTGAAGGTCCCGTCGCTGAGGACCGTTATTGGTTTTACAGCTCCTTGCGGTTTCGGGGCATCCTCCGGACAATCAGTGGCCGCCCGTGGCCGCTTGAACGGGAGGGGCCCGCAGGCTCTCAAAGAGAGACTGTGGGAGGGATGGAGCGAAGCGGAAGATTTTCCGGAGGATGCCCCGGAGCCGCAACGTTTCCCAGCCCAATCCTCAAAGATCGACGCAAACTTGCCGTTGGTCACGATGATGTGCTCATCAATCTCCGGTATCGTATCTATATCGTCCAGCAGCCTGTCAAGGATAGTGCTCTTCCCTATCTGCAGCAGCGGCTTGGGGAAGTTCTCTGTGAGCGGATAGAGGCGCGTAGCGTATCCTGCAGCTATGACGATCGTTTTCATTCAGATTCTTGAGTATTCTTTCTTACACGCTTTACTGTATGCTTGATTTTACCAATGACAAAATTGAGCTCAAGTGTAGATTCCGTTTCGGAGACTGAAAGATCTGGCATAACAATATCACTCAAAACATCACCAAAATGCTGCACTTTTGAGACCTGTAACTCCTGATTCTGATTCTCCTCTTTATGCAAAACACTAATTCTCGCTGCAACTCTCTTACTTTAGCAAAAGTCTCTATTATTGCGAATGTAACTAAAGTCGCCCGATTACTTTTCAAAATCGTAGCAAGCATATAGAGACCTTTTTCCGTAAATACTTTTGTGGCACTGCGACTCTTGAGAGATACTTTTGTGGTCGAAATTTTCGACCGCAAATCGCGTAACTCGCTCATCGTCAATTCGAACATGTAGTCGGCAGGAAACTTCTCCTTATTATTCCTTACCGCTTCATTCACTCGCCGCGTGTCTATTTCATATAGGTCAGCGACATCCGCATCGGCGATTACAGGAACACTCCTGAGAATCACAATCTTGCCCTCAACTTCCGAGTCAAATAAAACGTTTTTGTTTTTCATAATAAAAGTTTGTTTTGGTTAATAAAAAAAAACTATACGAACCTTGCTCCGTCGTCACTCTTGCAGAAGAAGACGCGGAAGGTGTTCTTGTATTGAGGAAACTGGGAGAGGTATTTCTCCGTAATCTCCCGTTCTATGGATTCTTTCTTGGAAGGGTCTACCAGCGCGATGCAGGCTCCCTTGAAGCCGGCGCCACTGAAGCGGCCGCCGTAGATGCCGTCTGTCTGCAGCATAGCGTTGTAGATGGCGATGAGCTCGGGGCTGCCGCACTCGTAGTTGTGGATGCTGCTCTCGCAGGAGGCTTTGCTCAGCGAGCCCAGCCACTCCAAATTGCCTGTTTCCCAGGCGGTTATGCCCTCGCGCACGCGCTTGTGCTCGCTGAAAAAGTGCTCCGCGCGGCGGGCGAAGCGGGGCGGCATCTCGTCCCGGTGGCGCTTGAACATCGATTCGGAAACGTCGCGAAGGAACGTCTTCCCGGGGTCCTTGAGCGGTATGTTCTCATACGCCTGAACGAGCCAGGTGGCCGTTTTGCACTCGGCAACGCGGAGGTTGTAGTCGGAGCTCATCAGGCTGCGGGTGAGGCCGCTGAAGAAGATGCCGAGCTCGAACGGCGGCATATCGGGGTTGCGGGGGATGAGGCGGTACTCGTTGCTCTCGCAGTCGAGCATCAGCAGGTGGTCCTTCTTACCCAGGGCAATGCAAGCCTGGTCCAGCAGACCGTTGTTCAGGCCGATGTACTCGCGCTCGGCCTCAGACGCTATCTTCATAACCTCGAACGGCTCCAGCGTGATCCCGTTGGCCTTTGCGAACGCCATCACGTACGCTATGAGCACCGCCGCGCTGCTGCTCAGGCCGCCAACTGGAATGGACCCCCTGATGACGCCGGTTATGCCGGTCTTAAGCTTGAACCGCTTCTGAAGCGCGAACTTGGCGCCGCGGGCGTAGTCGCCCCAGTCGCCCTGCTTCACGAGGGCCGGAGTGGCTATGTCGAACCGCACATCGCCGGTG
>JAGCCD010000121.1 GCA_017651785.1 Bacteroidales bacterium | reverse complement strand
GGCTTTGGCATAACAATTCCTTGAGGAGGGCTCAATCTAATTCACATTCAGGAGCTTCGTAAAGTCTTCAGGTGTCGGTCATATCTTGCTTTAATTGGCTACAAGGCACAAAGATAGTGAAAAAGAGGGAATCTTTATCTGCAACATCATCGTTCAGTTTCAAATAAAAAAGGACGGGGAATTACCTCTTGAAGGGATCTTCCTCGTCCTAAATTATTATTCGCCCTGTCTTTTGTAAAGCAAATTGTTTATATTTGTAAGGGTTCGAAATATCAACACTTTACAGATATGAAACAGCTAGTGGTCATTGCAGTTGCGGCGTTGGCGCTGGCGGCGTGCACACAGGAAAAGAACATCGGTCCCGGAGAGCCGGGGGAGATAACCATCACTGCCAAGCATGTTTCTACGAGGAGTGCTCTCCAGGTCACGGAAGGGGAGACTCCAAGCTACAATATCCTGTGGGATGCTCCAGACTGCATTCTGGTAGGGTATGCAGGGATAGATCCGGTGGAGTTCAAGTCCAGAAACGAGTCGCCTGCAGCAGAAACGTCCTTCTTTGGAAAACTTCCGGAAGGCAGTGGAAATCTGTATGGTATATATCCCGCAACTAAAGGCAATGTGGTTAATTCTGACGGCTCTTTCACCATTGCCTTAAAAAATGAACAAACAGCCGTTGCCGGAAGCTATGACCCGGAGGCTTTCCCGTCGGTAGCAGTTTCTGACAGTAAAAATCTCAGTTTTCAGAATGTCTGCGGCCTTCTGGCTCTCAAGGTAGAAAATGACGACGTGACGCAGATTGTCCTTTCCGAAACAGAATCCGACGAGATTTCGGTTGATGACAATCAGGCGGCAGGGAGCAGGAACGCACCGCAGAATGGTATCCCCGGAGGCATTCTTACGGTTGCGATTGAGGACGGGGTGCCGGCCGTAACAGAGTTCACAGAGACGCTCCAGTGCATCGTCCTCAATGCTCCTGACGGCGGGGTATTCTCCCCGGAAGAAACATACTACATGGCCGTTGCCCCATATACTTTCTCCAAGGGCGTTACCTTCACTGTGGTACGCCAGGAGGGTGAATCTTTCTCGGTGGTATATAATGAGAGCAAAAGCGTGGAGCGCAATAAGGTGCACAGTGTGGAGGTCCTTGAGATGCCGGTAGATGTGTTTGCAGGCATTCAGAATGAAGCATTCCACACTTTCTGCCTGCAGAACTACGACGCCAACAAAGATGGTGTTCTTACGCAGAAAGAAGCGGAGGCAGTTACCAGCATGGACGTTTCCTCACAAGCGTTGTCTTCCCTGGACGGAATCTGGCTTTTCCCCAACCTGACTTATCTGGATTGCTCCTCAAACGAGTTGACCAGTCTGTGCCTCAATAAGAATACAAAACTCGATTACCTCGACTGCAGGGAGAATCCCGGGTTGCTCGAGATTTGGTTGAGTCCCGGTCAGCAAATAGCAGAATCCCATATCCCGGGGAAGAAAGAACCGGCCATAGAACTTAAAGTCAACGGCCAGTATGCAGTATGCCAAGAAGCACGCAGGTCTTTGACGTTTGTGGCTGATGTCAAACCCGAGTTGACCACAGACAGTATTACATGGATTTCCAATCTCCCCGGATTTGAGCAGGTTACACATCAGTATAATAACAAACCTGACACGCTCTATTTCAGCAAAGTTTCAGAACTGATAATCAACAATGAAGACGAGGGAAAACTGTTCAAAATGTATGCTCAGGCATCTGACGGAACCCGCTCTAATCCAGTGCGTTTCGGCATTATTTGGAAAGACCCTATTATATACTTTGAAAAGCCTGCTCAACATTCGGAGGCATACCTGAATGAAAAAGTGGTTTTCTCATTATTTTTCTATCCTGGAGAAGGAGAAAGCGGTACCCCTTCAATAAAAACATACGGTGAGGGATGTAGCCGCTCATTCATGTCTGGAGTCAAAATCCAAGAGGACGAATCGATTTATTGGTCCAAGACCGGAGAAAAGTGGATTGTTGTGTATTTTGAAAAGAATGGCCAAAGGGCAATAGACACGCTTTTTGTCAACGTTGTCAAACCGGTCGATTTCATAGAAACGGACGCCCTGCCCGGCGATTGAACGACGCACAGAACCTTTACTTCGATCCGCTTTTTTGTTGTTTTTTATTGTTACTTTTGTACGAATGTGACATAAAAACAGGCTGCCATGAACACTTTTAGGTCTTTTTCACACATCAGGCGTTTTCTGCCGCTGCTTATTCTTGCAGTAGCAGTTTCCTGCGTCAAAGAAATTGCAATTACCTCCATCAGTGTTACGCCGGAGTCCATGGAAATGTACCCTGGTGAGAAACGATTTGCCGAGGCAAAGATCAGCCCGGCCAATGCTACGGAGCAGACGATCAAGTGGGGATCGGACAATGAGAGCGTGGCCACCGTTAACGGCGATGGCCTTATTACCGCCGTGAGCATCGGTTCCGCTACGATCAACGCTACTGCCGGCGGGCAGACCGGTTATTGCAAAGTCAATGTAGTAAAAGGCATTGTGCTTGTCACATCCATTTCTTTGGACAAGACGTCCGTTAGCATCCAGGAGGAAGAGAGTATTACCCTCACTGCGACCGTGGAGCCGGAAGATGCTGAAAACAAGACGGTTAAGTGGTCTTCAGACAACCGTAGCGTGGCATACGTAACCGATGGAGTGGTAACTGGCGCAAGCATTGGCACAGCCGTAATTACCGCAACGGCAGGAGGGCTTACCGCCAGCTGTACCGTCACCGTTACAGAAGCGGAATACCACGCAAAGGAGCGTGCGGCGCTGATTGCGATTTACCAGTCCATGGGCGGTGACAAGTGGAATAAAAAAGCCAATTGGTGCACAAACGAAGACATTGCCAACTGGGAGGGCGTCACGGTAGACCGCAAGCACGTTGTAAAGCTAAGTTTCTACGATAACAATGTCACGGGACGCATTCCTAAAGAGATCGGCGACCTTACGCAGCTGGAATCGTTATACATAACCAACTACCAGAATTCCACGCACGACGACGTTGGTTACGGGCCAATGCCGGAAGAAATCGGCAATCTCAAGCATCTCAAGAGCATCACGTTGCAGGGATTTACGATGAGCGGCAAGTTCCCCGACGGGTTCTACAATCTGCCCGAGCTCCAGTCAATCGTGATAGGCAACGTGCTCTTCATGGACGCGCAGCCGCTCCCTGCGTCAGTCCGCAACCTGCGCAGCCTGGAAGAAGTCAGCATGCGTAACCTCAACTTCATCGGCCCGCTTCCTCCAGAATTGGGAGAGATTTCCAGCCTGCGGTCTGTTGACTTTGAGAACAACGGCTTTACCGGGTCTGTTCCGGAAGAATGGGGCGGTCTGCTGAACCTCGACAAGTGCTATCTGGATGCCAATGAGCTATCCGGTCCCCTGCCCTCATCGTTCCGGCTGATGGACAATTACTGGAAGATCTGGGGCATGATGGTGGCGGCGAACAAGCTCACGCAGCAGGACATCATCGATTCCAACATCCCCGCGCCAAGGTCTCCCAAGATTACGGCCATAGACGGAAAGACACTAGACATAGAGGAAGAGATGGCCAAAAACCAGTACACGGTGTTCTTCAACGTCAATCCGGAGTCCGGACTTGCCGCAGAATCCATCTCCAAGCTCAAGCAGATTTACAACAACTCAAAGGATAAGGGCCTGGGAGTCATCACTTTCTTCGACAATAACTCCTCCGGTTCAGACAGGACAAATCGGGACAGGATCTTCAAGAACCTAATGACAAATTACGGCGGCGACTGGCCGTCCTTCATCCGTTATCAGCTTGAAGATTATCCGGACGGCACGGCACCTTTCTACGCAGAGAGAGGGCGTAACATGTGGCCTACGGGTTTTGAGAACGAGATTGTAATCATCGGCCCGTCAAAGACCGTTGCATATACGTCGCTGGTAGATATGTCTGCAGGCAACGACAAGGCGCTTGAGAACACAATGGATTGGCTTGCACAGACATTCGAGACCGAGTTCACCCATTACGAGTCGTCGGACTACTCGGAGGACGGAAAGGTATATACGCTGCAGACCGCCTCTACGGGCAAAGGCGTAGACCTTGTAATCCTGGGAGATGCGTTCTCCGACAAACAGGTTGCAAACGGAACGTTCTACAAGACGGCCCAGGCGGCAATGAACGACCTGTTCTCCGCAGAGCCCTTCAAATCGCTCAAGGACAGGTTCAACGTCTATATCGTCAATGCCGTCTCTAAGAACGACGAGTACTTTAACGGCTGTCAGACCGCCTTCTCCTGCTACTTTGGCAGCGGATCATATGTTGGAGGCGATATGCAGAAGGAGCTCACCTATGCGCGGAAGGCCATTGACGATACTCGCATGGACAATGCCGTAGTGTTAGTGATCATGAACAGCATACGCGACGGCGGCACCTGCCAGATGCTGGAGCCGGAGAATACTGGCATCTATGCCGGAGGCGCATCGGTTGTGACTCTGCCTTATTCACTCACGTCAAAACTCTCTTCAAAGGCAAGTACGCTTGTTCACGAAGTGGGCGGACACGGATTTGCAAAGCTTGCAGACGAGTATTCATATGTGAGCAACGGAAGCATCGGCAATGCTGATAAAACTGCCGCTCAGGACAAGCAGCAGCGCCATTGGTATATGAATGTAGACTTCACCAGCGACCTTTCTAAAGTCCTCTGGAGCAATTTCATTTCCGACAGCCGCTATGCCTCAGAAGAGCTTGGAGCCTATCCGGGCGGCTACACCTACTGGGCCGGTGTATGGAGGCCGTCGTACCAGAGCGTCATGAACAACAATTATGCGTACTCCAACTTCAACGCTCCTTCCAGGGCGCAGATCTGGGCACGCATCATGAAACTCTCTGAGGGCGAATCTTGGCAATACGACTACGAATCCTTCGTCACATGGGACAAGGCACATCCGGGAAAAGCACCACAAAGGGTGCCAGGAATCGAGCAGGCAGAAAAGGTAGAAAGGGCCAATCCAGTCACTCCAGGCAAGACCTGGAGACAGATAGCAGGTCGCTAGACGGCTTTGCAGAGCAGCGTAGCCTGAGTGCAGTCGAGGTCCCACGCGTTGTACGGATCATCCGTACTGAGGGATGATGACCAGTAGTAGCCGTAGGAGCCGGCATTGCAAAGGAATGTAACGTCCCAGTTGCCTGCGGCGGGAATGGGCGTATTCTTGAGCCAGGTCCCGTTGCAGTAGTCATAGAAATTGTCTCCGGGCTTTATGGAAAGGTCTTTGCCGGCTTCTGTGCCGGATGGCAGCGGAAACGGGGATATCACCACGAATGATATCCCCGTCCTGATTGTTCTGAAAGGACCTGCCGGTGAAGCTTTACTTCTTGAAGAGCTTCTTAATGAGGTTCCAGACGAACAGAAGTACCACGGCGCCTATGAGGGCGCAGACAATCTGGCCATACCATTCTGACCAGAAGGACCCGGAAGCGCCCAACTTACCGAGCAGCCAGCCGCCTACGAGGCCTCCCAGAAGGCCGATGATGATGTTCCAGATGAGGCCGCCTTTCTCTTTGACCACAAAGAAACCGGCAAGCCAGCCGGCGATGGCTCCGAAGAGCAAAGTAAGAAGGATATTCATAACATTTTAATTAGTGGTTATCATCAGCAAATATAATAATTTATCGGGCTAAAATACCAGTGATGCGTATTTTATGCTTTACCAACGTTTTGGCTTGTTCAACGATTGGCTTCCTGCAGGAAGGCGGCGAGCTCGGCATTCTGCCGAATCTGCTCACGGAAGCGTTCCGGGAGATGCTCAGCAAAGGATTCCGGTGTCTGGCCCTTATAGAAATCTGCGGGAAGATCTGTCCGGACAACCCCGCCTCCGTAGTTGCTGGCGGCCCAACCGGGGGTAATGACATCCTCCAGCAGGTATGGACCTTTGTCCGAGAAGTACAGGGTTAGTTTGGAATACTCTAAGCGTTCCTCGTTCCTGTGATCTGCCAGGAAAATGGGGGCATGGCGAATCATTTGCTTCATTGCTTTTATAAAACGATATCCTTAAGCCCGAGTTTGGGCACATAGTGCAATCCGTCCTTACGGTAGTACTTCAGGTCTGAGCCTGCGGGGACTTGTACCAGCTCTATTTTGTCTATGCCTTTGCCGATGGCCAGAACCGCCAGCGGCTCAAGGGGAAGATTCAGTGCGGTCTTGACTTCCTGACGGTCAAAAGCCCTGACAATCAGAGCATTAAGGCCTATCTCAACAGCCTTTAAGGCCATACTTTGAAGGGAAATACCAAGGTCGATATCAACCGTAGGAGTCTCCGGGCCGGTGCTGCAGACAACGATGAATGCACGCGGCTCGGTGCCAGGGACCGGGAGATGAAGCTCGGGAAGATATCCGCCGAAGTGGAGGAAGCGGCAGAAATCTGCTCCGCCGTTTTTCTCGTCAAGCAGCTTGAAGCGAAGCGTCTGGGCGTTCTTGCCCGACGGGAGCTCGGTATTGACGGCGACTATCGCCTCCAACTGCCTGAGTGCTACCACATACGATGTGTCGTACGCCCTGTGGCTGCGGTTCCTGTAGATCAGCGTTTCCAGCGAAGGGGTGCTGCGGCGCACTACCTGACGGGCGGAACTCTTGAGTTCCTCCTCGCGTCTTTCTATATAATTGTCTGCCATAATCTTACACCAGCTTGCATAGCAGCGTGGCCTGTGTGCAGTCTACCACCTCAACCTGCACGAAGTCTCCCGCCTTGTGCTTGGTATCTGGCCACACGCACATCTTGCCAGTGCCGGTGCGGCCGCAAAGGTCTGAGGGATTGCGCTTTGAGGGGCCCTCTACAAGGACCTCGAAGGTCTTGCCCAGATCGGCCCTGTTGCTTTGCAGGGAAAGCTTGTTCTGCAGGGCGATGATCTCCTCCAGGCGGCGGGTCTTCACTGCCGGGGACACGTCGTCCGGATACT
>JAGCCD010000120.1 GCA_017651785.1 Bacteroidales bacterium | reverse complement strand
GTCACGGCAGCGTCTCTCGTAGATGCTGCCCCTTGGGACGCCGTACCAGTGGAAGTTTATGCCGGACAGGGACGGATCTGTGGCGGCTCTGAGCAGTCCCATCGCGTTCTTCCTTGGAGAGAGGCGCGCAACCGTTACGACATTGAGCGGCCCTTCCTGGACGCGCTCCTCTTGAGTAGGATAGAACTGATTGAAGTCCACAAAGTTAGGTATGGTCTCAAGTTTCAGGCGCAGGCCGGGGCAGTGGCGGCTTATGAATGCTGTCTGGGCGAAACTGTTGCAGACTACTGCGTCCGCCTGGGTGCGGTAGAGGATGAACCGGAACCTGTCGTGCGGCAGGAGGGAGGTGTTGCAGTTCCTCTCCGACACTATCAGCTTGAAGCCGGGGTAGATGATATGCGCCAGGCAGGCTTTGATGTTGGCGCCAACGAGAAAAGAGATGACAACCTGTGTGCCGTTTGCCTTAAGATGTGAGGCGATGCGACGGATAAGGCCTACGTCCGGGCCCTTCCAGTCAAGGCAGGTATGCCGCACGCCGGCGTTTCTGAGGGTCTCCGTGTAGAAGTCTCCGCTGCGGTAGGTGAGTACGTCCACCTCCTCGCCGCTTTGGCTCAGCAGCGTGGCAAGACCGGCGAGCTGCCTTTCGGCGCCGCCCATCCTGAGGGATGCTATAAGACAGGTGACCTTCATAAAAGAAAAGAGGCTGGCTGTTTGGGCCAGCCTCTTGAGTTATCAAGCACCGAAGTTGTCGTACAGGATGCTCTCGGGCGCTACGCCCAGGGAATCCAGCAGGTTGTTTACGCTGGACACCATCATGGGAGGGCCGCACATGAAGTACTTGATGTCCTCGGGGGCCTCGTGGTCCTTGAGGTAGGTCTCGTACATCACGTTGTGGACGAAGCCGGGGGTGTACTTTACGCCTGCGGCGTCTGCTGCGGGATCCGGACGGTCGAGCGCAAGGTGGAACTTGAAGTTGGGGAACTCCTTCTCTATCTCGGCGAAGTCTTCAAGGTAGAAGGCTTCTACGAGGGCGCGGGCGCCATAGAAGAAGTGAACCTTGCGGCCGGTGTGCAAAGTCTTGAACAGCTGCATGATATGGCTGCGCAGAGGTGCCATTCCGGCGCCGCCGCCGACGAAGATGTATTCCATATCCTCGGGGTCGTCCTTGGGGAGGAGGAATTCTCCGTAAGGGCCGCTTATCCAAACTTTGTCTCCGGGTTTGCGTGAGAAGACGAAGGTGGAGGCTATTCCCGGAGGAACGCCGGGGACGAACTTGAATACGCCCTTGGGCTGGGTCTTGTCGAACGGAGGGGTAGCGATACGCACGTTGAGCTTAATGATGCCCTTCTCTCCGGGATAGGAGGCCATTGAGTATGCCCTCACGGTGGGAGCGGTATTCTTGTACTTGAGTGAGGTGATACCGTACTTCTCCCAGTCGCCCATATAGATGGGATCTACGCCCATATCTGCGAAGTCGGCCTCGTACTCGGGGATGTCTATCTGGATGTACTCTCCGGACTTGAATTCGAGGTTCTCTCCCTCGGGCAGTTTTACGGTGAACTCCTTGATGAAGGTTGCAACGTTCTCGTTGGAGATGACCTCGCACTCGAGTTTCTTGACGCTCAGGGCGCTCTCTGCAACCTGGATCTTGAGGTTGTCCTTAACCTTGACCTGGCAGCCCAGGCGCCAGCCGTCCTTGATCTGCTTGCGGTTGAAGAAGCCTGTCTCTGTGGGGAGGATTTCTCCGCCGCCGTCGAACACCTGCACTTTGCACTGGCCGCAGTTGGCCTTGCCGCCGCAGGCTGAAGGGAGGAAGATCTTCTCCTCTGCGAGCGTAGCCATAAGGTTGTTACCGGGGGCTACGTTGAGCTCTTTCTTGCCGCCGTTGATATCTATCTTTACCGTGCCTTTGGGAGTGATGGCATTCTTCACGATAAGGAGAAGAGCCACGAGCACCAGCGTCACTACGACGAGGAGCACTATTGAAGCAATAATTGTCTGACTCATATCCTTTTACAGTTGAATTCCCATGAATGTCATGAACGCCATGCCCATAAGGCCGACGGTAATGAATGTGATGCCTATGCCCTTGAGGGGCTTGGGTACGTTGGAGTAGCCGAGCTTCTCGCGTATGGCGGCCAGCGCCACGATGGCGAGGTACCAGCCGATACCGGATCCGAGCGCATAGACCAGAGGCTCACCTATTCCGGTGAAATCTCTCTGCTGCATGAACAGGGAGCCGCCCAGGATGGCGCAGTTAACTGCGATAAGCGGCAGGTAGATGCCCAGCGAGGAGTACAGTGAAGGAAGGAACTTCTCTACAATCATTTCTACGAGCTGCACGAACGCGGCGATGACCGCGATGAAGACGATGAAGCTCAGGAAGCTCAGGTCTACCTCTGCGAACTGGGGACCGAGCCACTTAAGGGCGCCGGGCTGCAGCACGAAGGTGTTGAGCACCCAGTTGATTGGAAGGGTGCAGAGAAGCACGAAGATGACGGCGAGGCCAAGGCCGTTGGCCGTCTTGACGTTCTTCGATACCGCCAGGTATGAGCACATACCCAGGAAGTATGCGAAGATCATATTGTCAACGAATATTGACTTTACGAATAGGCTGATGTATTCCATGGTGCTGTGCCGTTAATTTTCCTGAAGGTCTTTGTCTATTGCCCTGTGAACCCAGATTATGCAACCCAGGAGGATGAGGGCGAAAGGAGGCAGGATTACCAGGTTGTTGGGGATGTATCCCGAAGGAAGAACCTGGAGTCCGAAGAGAGTACCGCTGCCGAGGAGCTCGCGGAAGAAGGCTACGATGACGAGGATGAGACCGTAGCCGACGCCGTTTGCAAGACCGTCCAGCAGTGAAGGGATGGGCTTGTTGCCGAGTGCGAAAGCCTCTATGCGGCCCATGACGATGCAGTTGGTGATGATAAGGCCGATGTATACGGAAAGCTGCTTGTCTATGGCGTATGTGCCTTCGCCGGCTTTGAGTATCTGGTCTACCAGGATAACCATCATGGCAACCACGACGAGCTGAACGATGATGCGCACGCGGTTGGGGATGGTGTTGCGGAGCAGCGAGCAGATGAGGCTCGATACTCCCGTTACCACTATGACCGAGAGGGCCATGACCAGCGCGCCCTTGAGCTGGACGGTAACGGCCAGCGCCGAGCAGATACCCAGGACAAGGACGGTAATGGGATTGCCCTTGAGAATGGGGTTCAGTATGGTTTCTTTAAGATTCTGTGCCATAACTTATTCCTCCTCTGCGTTAGGTGTTGTTTCGACTGCGTGTTCCTCCAGCATGTGTAAGAGTGCACCAGTTCCGAAGTGCTTCTCGTATGCCTTGAACCAGACGTTCAGCGCCTCGTTCAGGCCTTTGGAAGTCATGGTGGCGCCGGTTATGGCGTCCACGGCGTTGGTGGCACCGCCTGCCTCGGCGTTCTTCTCCAGCCTGAAGGCCGGGGTGTCGCCCCATTCGACCGTCTTGCCGATGAATTTCTCGCGGAACCAGGGTTCGTCCTTGATCTTGGCGCCGAGGCCGGGAGTTTCGGATTCATGGTCGAAAAAGGCGCCTGCGATGGTGTGGCAGTCGGGCTGGATGGCGATGTAGCCCCAGACCGGGCCCCAGAGGCCGGCTCCGTAAATGGGTATTACGGAGATGTTGCCCTTGAACACATAGACGGGGAGAGTAACTTCGCCCTCTGCAAGGATGGCCTTGTGCTGGGGTTTGAGCTTGCTCACAAGGTCGATCTTGTCCTTGCTCACGGAGAGCTCGCCGTTCTTCTGGCCGTCGAGGCCGATTGTGTAGGCCTCCTGTATGTTGTCTGCGTAAAGCTGCAGAACCTCTGCGTTCTTTGCCGCATAAAGGTCTTCAGTAGGCTTGACCCGGGCTGCCGCCATCATCTGCCTGAGCGTTTCCGCCTTGGCGTTGGCGTCCTGCGCGGGGCCGAGCTTGCTGGATACGAATGCGAGTAACGCTGCCACGATGACCACTATGACCGCCGTGTAAATGACTGTATAGACGTTGCTGTTGGTATTCATGGCTATGCTGCGTTAAGTTTACGGAACCTGCGGTTGATGTGTACGCTCGTTACGCAGTGGTCTATGAGCGGAGCGAAGGTGTTGAGCAGCAGGATTGCCAGCATCATGCCCTCGGCGTAGCCGGGGTTGAAGAGGCGCACCGTGATGCAGAGCATACCTATCAGGATGCCATAGATCCACTTGCCGCACTCTGTCTGGCAGGAGGTCACAGGGTCGGTGGCCATAAAGACGGTACCGAATGCGAAGCCGCCGTAGAGAAGCTGCAT
>JAGCCD010000119.1 GCA_017651785.1 Bacteroidales bacterium | reverse complement strand
TCATGTTCTTGTTCTTCTTGTCAAGTCCATATGCCAGAGCTGCGGCGGTGGGCTCGTTGATGATACGCTTCACGTCCAGTCCGGCGATCTTGCCGGCCTCGTTGGTGGCCTGGCGCTGGCTGTCGGAGAAGTATGCGGGCACGGTGATAACCGCCTCGGTGACGGGCTGGCGGAGATAGTCTTCCGCGGTCTTCTTCATTTTCTGAAGGATGATGGCGGAGATTTCCTGAGGGCTGTACAGACGGCCGTCTATGTCTACGCGGGGGGTATTGTTGTCTCCGCGCTGGACTTTATAAGGTACGCGTGATACTTCTTTGTTTACCTGGTCGTAGGTTTCTCCCATGAAACGCTTGATGGAGAATACGGTGTTGTGAGGGTTGGTGATTGCCTGACGCTTTGCGGGAGAGCCAACTTTGCGCTCTCCGCCCTGCGTGAAGGCCACTACGGAAGGCGTAGTGCGTGCGCCTTCGTCATTGATGATTACGGTTGGCTGGTTGCCTTCCATTACGGCCACGCAAGAATTGGTGGTTCCGAGGTCGATTCCGATAATTTTTCCCATATCTGTAATTCTTTTTTGTTTTTCGTTTTACTTTCCGGGCTCTCTGCGAGTCCGCATACATTTCATCAAATCCTTTGCCACCCGCAGTTTTCTGACAAATTGTCATTATCTTTGCGCCATGGCTTACAGAGAACTGAGCGCGGAGGAATACGCGGACCTGCAATCCCGCATCCTCTACGAAGACAATCACCTGCTCATCGTAAACAAGAAGAGCGGTGAGATAACACAGGGAGACAAGACCGGAGACGAGTGCCTGGCCGATGCATACAAGGCCTTCATAGCAGTGCGTGACAACAAGCCCGGGCAGGTGTTCCTTGGCATCCCCCACCGTCTGGACAGGCCGGTAAGCGGCATCTGCGTGCTTGCAAAGACAAGCAAGGCGCTGGGCCGCCTGGGCGTAATGCTCAAGGAAGCAGGCCTTCACAAGACATACTGGGCCCTGTGCTGCGAGAAGCCCATTCCACCGCAGGGGCATCTGGAAAACTGGCTCATTAAGAACGAGCCAAAAAACAAATCATATGTAACCACCGAGCGTCCGGGCGCAAAGCTGGCAAAACTCAACTACCGTTCCCTGAGCAGCTCTGACCGCTATCACCTTGTAGAGGTAGAGCTTCTCACCGGCCGCCATCACCAGATACGCTGCCAGCTTGGCAATATCGGCTGCCCCATCAAGGGAGACCTCAAGTACGGCGCGCCCCGCTCCAATCCGGACGGCGGAATCTGCCTGCACGCGCACGAGATACGGTTCGAGCATCCCGTCAAGCACACCGAGGTGCACATAGTCGCCCCTCCCCCGCAGTCCTGGCCTCCCGTAGAATAACAGAACCGCCTTCGGAAATTCCGAAGGCGGTTGCTGTTTTTACTTGATTACAGGAGGTGTGCCGGGTTCAAGACTCCGGGCCGGAGTGCGGAGCGGCACTTCCGGTACTTTGTCACCTGTACCGCGGTTAACCGCATCGTACTCGAGGAATTTCTCCCAGCTGTAATCCTCTCCGCTGCGCTTCATGATCTGCTTGTATATAGCCCATCGTGACGGAGCGTTGAAGCCGCCGTAATTATCCCTCATAATGCTGTTTGCCGTGGGACGCCATGCGCCCTGGGTATACAGTGCTGCGCCCTCGTAGAGGCCGACCAGGGAGCTGTAGCGGCTGTCACTCAGGAATGCGCTCCATCGCACCTTGGAAGGATCGTCGGTAAAGTCTACATTGGAGTACCAGCCGTATTTTTCATAGACTTCGTTGTACTCGTCTATGAATGACTGGGGCGGAGTGCCGCTGTTGGTAGCATACTCGTCGGCAAGGAAGGCGAAGCCATGGCCGCCGGCCTCGTGCTGCAGGGTGGAGCCGAAGGCATCGGGATCGTTTCCGAAGGAAGGAACTCTGGCAACGGCAGACTGGTTGTTCCTGAACAGGAAGGCCGTTCCTGCATTGTGGTTGCTGTTTACGAGCACGCTTACAAGCAGGTTCTCCCTGCTGTTGATGCCGGGAACCTTCATTGCGTACTCGAAGCACTTATCATCGTCGCCTTCTACATATGTACAGCTGCCAAAGCGGGTACCGAGCGCGGTTGTATATCCTGACCCTATGCGGCCATTCTTTGAAACGACCTTCACGGCATACACGTTGAACCTGTTGCGATAGGTCTTATAAGGCTCCACGGCAAAGAATTCCTCCATTGCCTGCTTCATCACGGTTTCATACACGCCGCCACTGCCCATGTCTTTATCGGTATAGGCGTCTCCCATAAAGACAATGTTGATGCCCTTGCCCACTGATGCTTTCTGCAAGGTAAGCACCTGGCCGTCTTTGGAATAATCGGAAGATGTGTATGGATCGGCAGGAGAAGCGGGGCCGAACAGTGTTTCCAGGAACGGTATCAGCTGCGTGGAAGCCACCTTGCCGTAACGGTTCCTTACGGGATCCGGATAATTTTCGAAACTGCTGAACAGAATGTTTCCGTTCTGGTCATAAACCTCGGCATTCGGAGTAGTCGTCAGGTAAGAGTTGCCATAATCCGGCCAATAGAAATTATACCACTGGTCATATCCCTTTGAGACCACCTCCGCCATATATGCGTCGCGGTCGCTTATCATATGTCCAACGCCGTATTCGTCAACTCCGCCGACCTGGGATGTGGCAATTATCTCCAGTCCGTCCTGGCGATAATTCTCATAATATTCTTTGAGCGCAGGCATCAGGGTTCTGGAGAACGGACACCAGGAAGCCCAGATTACATAGACAGTATATTTGCTTTTGCCCACAACGTCGTCGAAAGTGAACAGGCTTCCGTCCGTTCCTGAGATCTGGCCGTCGAACCAACCGTAGAAACCGGGGATTTCTATGTCGGAAATGTCGAATCCATAGCCATTCTGCTGCCAAAGGTTGGAATTTCTGACGAAAGAGCGGATATCCTCCCGCTCTGTGAATATATCTGACAGCTTGCCGGTAAGGCGGTTGTCATAGACGTTCAGGATATCTACCCACCTAACATAGGATTTAGGGACAGTTCCAGTGAAAGCATTGTAGTGCAAGCCTATATAGCCCAGATTATCGGAACGGCCGATACTCTCCGGCAGAGGCCCTGTCATTTCAGTATTACCGGCTATAGATATGCTTTTCAGATTTGGCATATCCGCAAAAACATCCGGGAGCGAAGTCATGGATGTTCTATTCATGACCAACTCCCTCATCTTGACCAGTTTACTGAAAGATTCCGGCAAAGCGCCCACAATACCGGGTTCATTGGAAATGAAGAAATAATCCAAATCGGGAAAATCGCCGATGCAAGCAGGGATCGACCCTTTCAGGCCCATATCCCGGAACTGCATCCCGGTAATGCCGGTGTTACTGTTCCCAATGATACCCCACCAACGGAATATACTTTCATCTGTTCCCCAATTATCGTTGACAGCCCAGTTGGGGCCGTCCATGGCACCGAAAAACTCCGTCAGCAGGCGGCGCAGTTTGGATTGCTGGCGGAAGGTCAAGGTAACGGGGTCAAGGGAGCCCGAAGGACGGATGGTTACACTTCCCGTACGGATGTCGTCTTTGTCATTGGTGGTAACCATGAAACGGAGCTTACCGCTGGTGGGAGCCTTGGTTTCTATGTAGGTGATCCAGTCCTGTGCATAATAGTCCACTTCTACGGTGTAGTCTATGTTATACTGGATGTCCACCTCAACAATTCCGCCTTCTTCCGCCACTTCTTTTACTTCGCCAACCGTAAGGACGTCCTTCCCCGCCTGCTTGACGGTTATGGTATACTTGGCAGAGCTGCCTTTCTGGGATATGGTTACCGTGCCCTCGCGGTCGTCCGTGTAAGGGTTGGCGTCTACGCGGAGCCTTACCACGTAATTGGAGAGGGAGCGCGTTTCGATGTAGTGGATCCAGTCTGCGGCGCTGCTTACCTCGAATTCAACGTTAGCGGATACAGCCACCTCTATGTCTCCACCGCCGCAGGATATGTTGAACACCGTATCCTCCACAAGGACGGCGTCTTTCTGTGCCTGTCTCACGCTCACGACCTGCTCTTCTGCGTCACCGGAGACAGGCTTGATGGTTACTTTAGCCGTGCGTGCGTCATAAGAGTCGTTCTCCGACACACTGAAAACCAGCTTGTCCATCTTGAGTCCTTTTGAGCTTATCTGACGGATCCAGCCGTCCGATATTGACACGTTGTAATCCACGTTGGTCTGAACCTCCACCTCGAATGAAGTGGCCTCGGATGCAAGCTCGAATGACTTGTTTGCGACGATAAGCGCCTCATTGGCAGCTTGCCTCACCTGAATGGTCTGAGTGAGACCGTCTGCCGTAATTGTAACCGTGGCGCTGCGGTCCTCGTAGGTGGTGTTTGCCTGAGCGCTCACCGTAACGGTAATTGCGCTTTCAGATGCGGATCCGGAGGACGGATACACGCTGACCCAGGATTCTGATGCTGTAGCGGTCCAGTCCCGGTTGGAGGTAAAGGAAACGATATCGCTTGATCCATTGGCGCCCAGATTGATGCTGGAAGAACTGGAGACAGTTAATGACGGTTCTTCCTGACACGCTGACGCAGCAAGGAGCAGGCTGCCCAGAACGGCGAAAAGACGGATGGCTTTCATGGCTGTTTAGTGAATTATTTGCGTAAAAATAGGATTTTACAGCCAAAAAAGCAACAATTGCCTTTTTAAGGTTGCAACCTCTTAAGCGACTGGGCATACTCTGTGGGCGTCATCCGTTCGTTGAGTTTAAATGCCATATTGAACGATACCACCGTGTGGAAGCCGCTCATTTGCGCAACCTGCACCATCTTGAGGCTTGGATCTTTTCTGATGAGCTCTTTGGCGTAGCGCACGCGATAGTAGTTTACGAGCTGATTAAAATTGCGCCCCGAGTGAAAATTCACTGCCTTGGAAAGGTACATACGGTTGGTGTGCGTCATACGTGCCAGATCGTCCACGCCAAAGTCGTCCTGAAGCCAGGGCTTTCGGTTTTCCATAATGCTCACTACGTCATTGAAAAGGGCCGCAGACCTGCTGTCGGAATCTACGAACCGTATTGGAGGTTTGAAAGCGGAGCCTTTCTGTGCCTTACGTATGTCCTCCTCCTTGCGAGCGCTCAAGAACATTGTCTTCCGCGTATATACGCGCTTGTATTCAACATAGTAAAGTGCAGCCAGCGAAAGAGCCAGAAGCCAGGAGATTACGGCCGATTTCTCCGATGCCGCAGCGGCAATGCCCGCTATGATGAAGATGCATACGTGAATCTGCCAGGTATAGTCTTCTATCCAGTACCATACGCCGCTCACGTGGAAGAGAGGCTCAATGTCCGAGAACTTCATCACACTTCTGCGTATCACAGAAACAAGGGCCAGCGCAGAGCCGGCAATAACCTGCACCGCCAGAGGTAAATCCATTAATTTGAGCGATATGGCCGCAACCGCAGCTACAGCCGTGAGCGGTATGCAGGGGTATACGCTCTCGTGCGAAGAAGGATAGACGATGAGCACCAGCAGGGCCCACCAGATGTCTGCGCAAAGCTCCTGCGGACAGACTGACCTGCCTGTAAGGAAGTCACATAAGACCAGAAGGGCAAAGACCAGTGCGGAAGACGCCCTTACAATAAAATGAACTGATATTTTTACTTTCATACCGGAGCCAAAAATAATGTTTGGCCCCGATTTTCAGGGGGTACGTCAGGGGGTATTTGATGGGGTAAAAAAGGGGGTAACGATTATTATGCGTCAATCTTTTTTACACGTTCCTTTATCTGGTCGAAGCCTTTTCCGTATACGCCGGTAACCGATGTGACGGACAGGAAGGCGTTGGGATCTACGGATTTGATCATACGGAGGAGGATGGAGACGTCGGTGCGCCTGGTGATGACCATAAGCACCTCCGTGTTCTGCTTGGTGTACCAGCCCTTTCCGTCAAGTACCGTTACGCCGCGATGCAACTCGTTGGTTATAAGGTCCGCAATCTCCTGGTACTTGGGAGAAAGGATGAAGAGCTGGACGGACTGCCTGCAGCCGGAAAGGTACAGGTCAAGGACGGAGCTGCAGATTACAACCAGTATGAAACCGTACACCACCGTGGTGATTTTCTCCGGCCAGGGAAGAAGGTCTCCGGATGCGGTGTAGGAAGGCACCAGAAGGGACGAGAGTATGATTACGACGTCCATCCACAGGATCATACGGCCGGGGGAAACATTGCGGTACTTGTTGACCACCAGGGCTATGATGTCAGTTCCTCCGGTGCTGCCGCCCTGCGACATTGTCATGCCTATGCCTGCGCCTGCCATGATACCGCCCATTATCGTACTCATGAGCTTGCCGTTCTGGATAGCGAGAATCTGAGTAATGTCTGCCGGAATGAGTCCCTGCAGCGCATTCAGGCCGACGGACGCGAGGATGACGGCGTATATGGTCTTGCCTCCGAAGGCCTTGCCCAGGGTGAGCATTCCGATGACGAGCAGGACGGCGTTTACCACAAAGTACACCGTACCAAGCTTTATTACGCCGTTGGTTGCATACTGCACGATGGAAGAGATACCGGATACTCCGCCGCCCACGAGGTTGTTTGGAATGAGGAACAGCACCCAGCCCATAACGTAGAGCAGGATGCCCACGGTCATAATGGCGTATTCCTTAACGAAAGTGAATACGGATTTTTTAGTCATTGCCGCCATTCTTTTTCTTATTGATGGTTATACCGGTCTTGATTTCCTCGAAGCCCTCTCCGTAGACATTGTGGGTAGGAGAAACGGACATGAATGCTTTGGGATCTATTTCTTTAATTACCTTGGAAAGCGCAGGGAACTCCCTCTGGCTTATGAGGATCAGAAGGACGTTCTTATCCTGTTTGGTGTACCAGCCCTGAGCGTGCAGGACGGTGACTCCCCTCTCCATAACGTTGGCGATGTGGTCTGCTATGAGCTCGTATTTGTTACTGAAGACGATAAGCTGATACGACGACTTCTTGCCGCCCACCACCGGGTCTATCATTATCATGAAGACGATGATTTCCACCAGGCCGTAGCAGGCGTCGGCAAAGGTCTTGTCCGGCAGAAAAAGCAGCAGGGACACGACTACGAAGTCCAGTACGAAGAAAGCGGTGCTGAGCGACACGGGCCAGTACTTGTTGATCATTATGGCAATGATATCCGTACCTCCGGTGCTGCCGCCGTATCTGATTACGAGACCTATTCCCAGCGCCTCAAGCACACCGGCGATAGCCGGGATGAGCAGCGCCTCACGCACGTAGAAGAACTCTCCGGGCAAGGAATGCATAACGGTGAATCCGGACATGATCTGCATTGCGATTGTAGACATTGCTATGCAGTACAGCGTCTTGAAGCCGAATCCTATTCCCATTGCCAACACGGCGATGAGGATGAGCACTACGTTTATTACTATGTACGAATACTGGGCGGGAATGAGGCCCCCGGTAGCGTACTGCACGACGGTGCACAGGCCCATCATTCCTCCGGCGGACATTCCGTTGGGAATCATGAAGCACTCCCAGGATATGGCGAATATGAAACACGCAAAAGTGAGGGCCAGATAGTCCCACACGGTTCTCAGAATCTTTCTTGTCTTGGGGCTCATTTCACAACAACGTTTACAATCCTGCCAGGAACCACAATCACCTTAACTATCGACTGCTCTCCCACGTACTTGGGAGTGGACTCGGCGCTTCGCACAGCAGCCTCAACCTCTGCGGGAGAAGCGCTGCGGGGCAGGTCGATGGTGAAACGCATCTTGCCGTTGAACTGAACGGGATAGGTGACGGAGTCTTCTGCCGCATAGGCCGGAACGAACTCGGGGAACGAAGCATAGGCCACCGATGTATCGTGACCGAGCTTCTGCCACAGTTCTTCTGCGATGTGGGGCGCGAAGGGGCTGAGGAGCACGACCAGAGGCTCCAGGATAGCCTTTTTGTTGCATCCCAGGGCGGAAAGGTCGCTCACGGCGATCATGAATGCGCTCACCGTGGTGTTGAAAGAGAAGTTCTCTATGTCTTCCTGCTCCTTGCCTATGAGCTTATGCAGGGCCTTGAGTTCATCTTTGGTGGGCTCTTCGTCCACCACCAGCCAGTCAAGCTTGTTGTAATAGAGGCGCCAGAACTTGCGGAGGAACCTGTTCACGCCGTCAATTCCCTTGGTATCCCAGGGCTTGCTCTGCTCTACGGGACCGAGGAACATTTCATAGAGCCTGAGGGTGTCTGCGCCGTAAGTGTCGCAAATGAGGTCCGGATTCACCACGTTGAACATGGACTTGCTCATCTTCTCTATGGCCCAGCCGCAGATGTATTCGCCGTTCTCCAGCTCGAACTCGGCGTCGGCGAATTCGGGACGCCAGGCGCGGAAGGCTTCCAGGTCAAGCTTGTCACCGTGGACGATGTTCACGTCTACGTGAATCTCTGTGGTGTCGTACTTGTCTTTGAGGCCGAGGGACACGAAACGGTTGGTGCCCACAACACGGTATACGAAGTTGGAGCGGCCCTGTATCATACCCTGGTTCACGAGCTTGCGGAAAGGCTCGTCCTCGCACACATAGCCCAGGTCCCAGAGGAACTTGTTCCAGAAACGAGAGTAGATGAGGTGACCGGTAGCGTGCTCAGTGCCTCCTACATACAGGTCTACGGAGCGCCAGTAGTCGTTTGCCTCGTGAGAGACAAGCGCATTGTCGTTGTGGGGATCCATATAACGCAGGTAATAAGCGCTTGAGCCGGCGAAACCGGGCATTGTGGACGTCTCCAGGGGATAACCGTTCCAGGTCCAGTTCTTTGCGCGGGCAAGAGGGGCCTCGCCCGTGGGCTTGTAGGAATCTATCTGCGGAAGGAGCAGCGGAAGCTCGCTCTCGGGGACGGGGCAAGGGATGCCGTCTTTATAGTAGATGGGGAACGGCTCTCCCCAGTAGCGCTGACGGGAGAAGATGGCGTCCCTCAGACGGTAGTTTGTCTTGCGCCTGCCCAAGCCGTGGGCTTCTACATAGTCTTTCGCCGCCTCTATGGCCTCTTTGACGTTCATTCCGTTAAGGAAGCCGGAGTTGCACAAGCGGCCCTCTTTGGCGTCGAAGGATTCCTCGCTCACGTCGCATCCCTCTATGATGGGAACGATGGGGAGATTGAACTTGCGGGCGAAGGCGTAGTCGCGGCTGTCGTGCGCAGGAACGGCCATAATGGCTCCGGTTCCGTAGCCGGCAAGCACGTATTCGGCAATCCAGATGGGGATTCTTTCGCCAGTGAGCGGATTTATACCATAAGCGCCTGAGAATACGCCTGTTACGCTCTTGGTTTCTGCCATGCGCTCGCGCTCGGTTTTCTTCTTTACGGCTTTGAGGTATTCTTCTACGGCCTCCTTGCGGTCTGCTGAAGTGAGCTCAGGAACTAGCTCGCTCTCCGGAGCAAGCACCATGAAGGTTACGCCGTATATGGTGTCTACGCGGGTGGTGAAAATGGTGACGGGCAGCTGGCGGCCGTCGCACTCGGTGTTGAACACCATCTCAGTGCCCTCAGACTTGCCTATCCAGTAGCGCTGCATCTCCTTTAAGGAGTCGCTCCAGTCCAGCTTGTCAAGGCCGTCCAGCAGGCGCTGGGCATAGGCCGACACGCGGAGCTGCCACTGCGTCATCTTTTTCTGCTCTACGGGGAAGCCGCCGCGCACCGAGAGGCCGTCCTTAACCTCGTCGTTGGCCAGGACGGTACCTAAACCCTCGCACCAGTTGACTGAGGTTTCTCCCTGATAAGCAATACGATAGCGCATCAGGATATCGGACTTCTCTTTCTCTGTGGCAGCCTTCCAGGCCTCTGGAGTAATTCCATCATAACCGGTGGTGCAGAAACGGTCTACAAGCTCGGAAACGGGACGGGCTTTGTTTGCATCCGGATCGTACCAGCTGTCGAACATCTTGAGGAAGGCCCACTGGGTCCATTTATAAAAGGCGGGGTCGCAGGTGCGGACCTCGCGGTCCCAGTCGTACGAGAAGCCTATGCGGTCCATCTGGCTGCGATAACGGGCAATGTTGTCCTCGGTGGTCTTGCCGGGGTGCTGGCCTGTCTGGATGGCGTACTGCTCTGCGGGGAGGCCGAAGGCGTCGTACCCCATGGGATGAAGGACGTTGAAGCCTTTGAGCCTCTTGTAGCGGGCGTAGATGTCGCTTGCTATGTATCCCAGGGGATGTCCCACATGCAGTCCCGCTCCTGAAGGATACGGGAACATATCCAGAACGTAGTACTTGGGCTTGCCTGTGTCCTGCGATGCCTTGAAGGTCTTGTTTGCGGCCCAGTACTCCTGCCACTTGCTTTCTATTGCCTTGAAATCGTATTCCATATGTTTTGTTCTATTTCTTCTTTTCCAGGCGGAACTCTACGTTGAGCGACATCTGCGACTTCACCTTCTTGCCGCCCATGCGGCCGGGTTTCCAGTCAGGTGACGCTTTGATTACGCGCAACGCCTCCTCCTCAAGCAGAGGATGGGATGACTTGACCGCCTTTACGTCGGTGACCTTTCCCCTTTCGTCTATCACGAAATCTACCAGCACGCGGCCCTGTATGCCCTGCTCCACCGCAGCGCGGGGATAGCGCAGATAGGTGTATACCCACTTCTGCAGGAATACGGTAGGGTCTGAGCTGCCGAGGAAAGAGGGCCGTACGTCGCAGTCGTAATATGGCACCACGCCGGGCTTTTCCGACTTATACTGGTCTTTCGCTTCCTGGGAAGGGTCGAAATCCGGCGCCTGCGCGTTGGAGAGCTCCACTATGCAGTTATAGATGTATTCGAGTTCGCGCTCCATCCAGTCATACTCAAGAATGGAGGGAGTGTCCCGCTCGCTGTTGTACTCAGGATACATTCCGGAGGTGAACATGACCGAGGGGATCTTGCTGTCGTAGAACATGCGGTGGTCTGAGGCGCAGGGCTCTGCGGCGACGATTCTGGGCTGAACGGGCTGAAGGGTGCCGGAAAGGGCCGTAATGGTGCGGTTGAGGTCTGCATTGGATGCCGTGTAGGCGTAGAATCCGGTTGATCCCGTGCCGAGCATATTGAGCTCTACCGCCGCGTCTATCTTGCCGCCGAAGGAGCGGTTGAGAAAGTACCACGTGCCCGCATTGTCCGGCAGCGAGGCACCGGAGGCAAGCAGGATGACGGAACGGCCCAGCAGCACGCTGTTTGTGCCAAGGCGCTGCGCAAGCTGGATGAGCATCGCAAGTCCGGAGGCGTTGCCGTTGGCGCCGTAGTATGTCTTTGTGACGGTTTCTCCGTCTTTGTTCAGCGTCAAGGTGCCCAGGTTGTCAAGCCTGGCGCAAACCACTATGTAGTTGTCTTTCAGCTTCTTGTCAAAACCCGTTATGAAGGCGGCGACGTTGTGGGAGCGGAGCGTATCGCCCGAGGGACGCTTGATTCCGAAGAGGTCTCCCTCTTCCGGATAAAGGAGGTCTGCGCCGCACTCAAGGAAGCGGGCGGACATATATCTGGCGGCCTCTGCTTCTCCCTCGGAACCGGCGGCGCGGCCCTCAAGGGCGGCGGAGGCGAGGAAACCCACGTCTTCCTTCATTGCGCGAACGGTCTCGCTGTCTAAAAGGTCAGAGTAAGAGGTGCGGAACTGGGCCTGCGCAAGCACGGACGCCAGTATGCATATTGCTGCAAGAATAATCCTCTTCATTCCCTTATTCGTTTACGATTATCCAGGTCTGGGAGGACGAGAACGGCAGCCCTCGCACCTTACGGTAAGCCGCGAGGGCGTCTGCGACCTTATTGCAGGGTGAAACGACGGCAGCCCTGAGGGAGCTGCGGTACTGGAGCACATAGCCGTCTATCCCCTCTTTTGCATACTTGGAGAGCATGCGCTGGGCATTTGCGTCGTTGGAAAAGACTCCGACTACTACGGCATACCTGCTGCGAAGCCGCGACGTGGGTATGTTCCTGTAGGCGGACGCTTTGTGATACTTGCCGATGAGGGTGAGAGTGTCTATGGCATGAAGCGAGTCGGCCTCGGCCTTTCTTACAAGGGCAATGGAGTCCTTTCTTGCCTGCTCAAGCGAGTCTGCCAGCGCGATGCGGCGGGCCTCTGCGCGCTCGATGACCGCCCGGCGGCGGGAAATCTCACGCGAGGTGGGCCGTCCGGCAAGCGTGCGGAAGAAATCGCACCCGCTGACAAGGCAGGCGAGCAGCAAGAGGACGAGCAGTGGCGTTATTCTCTTCATAAGTCGCAAAGTTAATCAATTTTATTATATTTGCACGTGCGTTTAAGGTCAATCATAGTCGCAATCCTGCTTCTGACGTGCCTGGAATCGCAGGCTCAGTTCCTCTACCCCATTCCCAAGGCAAAGCCACTCTACTGCCCTTCAGATACCGTCAGCCTGTACATCATAGGCGACGTTATGATGCACACCCGCCAGTTGCAGCACGACCATACGTACTTCCTCTCACAAATCGAGCCATATATGCAGCAGGCCGATTTCTGCATAGCCAATATGGAGTTCTCGCTCGGCGGCGAGCCATACAGCGGCTATCCCGCCTTTTCCACTCCGGACTATTATGCAGAATACGTGGCATCCTGCGGCGCAGACGTATTCCTTACCGCCAACAACCACATCCTGGACCGTGGATCAAAGGGCCTTCTGCGCACCGTGAAGGTCTACGATGCAATGGCTCAGACACACGGCATCAGTTACACCGGGATAGGGAAAGAACCCCTAATCATCCATAAGCACGGCATCAGGATAGCGCTTGTCAACTTTACCTACGGCACCAATGTGGGACCGGACGGCAAGGCGCCGGAGGTGCTGAGAATGAACAAGGAAAACGTTTCCGCAGCCATACAGAGCGGCAAATCCGCAGGTGCCGACTTCATAGTGGCACTTCCCCACTGGGGCGTAGAGTATGAGCTGAGGCACTGCGCAAAGCAGGAAGAATGGGCCCGCTGGCTGGCCGCGCAGGGTTGCAGCGCCATTGTGGGAGCTCATCCTCACGTGGTTCAGGACACTACTCACATAAATGGCGTTCCCGTCATCTATTCAATGGGCAACGCCGTTTCCAATATGAGCGCACAAAACACCAGGCTCGAGCTTGCTGTTACGCTCAGGTTCGTAATAGACCATATAAGCGGAGAGAAAAAGATGCTTGAGCCACAGCTGGACTGGCTCTGGTGCACGCTTCCGGGCAAGCTCACGCCCAGTTACGCCACCGTCAGAATAAAAGATTGGGCCACCCGCCGGAGCGAATGGCTCAATCCATCTGATTATGACAACATGTGCGCGACCCTCGCCAGGGTTCAGGCCGCCACAGGTATACGCTGATTACTTGCCTGCTACGATTGCCTCGTACTTCTTGTACTTCTCTGCGTACTCTTCCTCATTGCGGAAGCGGAAGCAGGCGTTCTTGAGGTACTCTGCCACACCCACCTTGTCTGTACCGCTCACCATCTCAATGGCCTTCTCGAAAGGAGGGACGCAGTTCTTGAGGGCCTCCTGGAACTTGGCGTCCAGAGCCATATACTTGGCGTCGTTCATCTCGTTCTGGGCCTCTTCCTGATATTTGAGAGCGAGTTCGTAGTAGAGGATGCCCTCTCCGATGTAGCCGTATGCATAGTTGGGATCTATGCCTGCGCAGGCACGGTAGGCCTGGATTGCCTCGTCGTACATGCCGAGCTGCTTGCGGATGTTACCCTCAACATAATAGAGTGAAGGGTTGTTGGGCTCGTTCTTCTTTGCAAGGCCGAGGAGCTCGAACAGACGGTCGGTGCTGCCGTTGTTGGTGAGGTAGTAGTTGATGAGACCGACGAGGATGCTCTGGCTCTGAGGGAACTTCTGGAAGCCTTCCTCAAGGTAGTCGCGGCCCTTATCTGCGTCGCCTTCCTTGCCTGCGATGTCTGCGAGCTTGGCGTAGACTTCACCGTCCTCGGAATAGTAGCCGTAATTGAGGCAGTCCGTGAAGAACTTCTTGGCACGTGAGGTATCTCCGGAGATCCAGGAGGTGAAACCTGCGTTGTAGATGGAATTGGTGTCTATCTGGCTCAGAGGGGCGGTGCCTGCTGCGAGTGCGGCAGCCTCGAAGTCTTTGGATGACTGTGCATAGTTGCCAAGGGTGTACATGGCGTATGCGCGCTCTACGAGCTTGCTCTGAACTGACTGCAGACCGGCCTTGATGTCCTTTGCCTTGCAGTTCTTGACATCCAGCTCAGCCGCCTTGGCGAATGCGGAGATTGCATCGTTGAGGGCGGTGGGGCTGATGGGCTGGGTGACCTCTATGACACCGAGCTGGCCGATGGAGTTGTAGTAGTAGTTGCGGGTAGGATAGACATCCTTCTGCCACTGCTCGCCGGCAAGGGTGACGGTCTCTGAGCTGATGGGCTTCTCGTTATTGGAGATCATCTGGATGTCCTGACGCGATGCGCCCACCCAACCGTTGCCGGCGGGAGCGTCGTAAGCGGTCACAAGGGCCTGTCCGTACTTGAGCCATGTGGCGAACTTTCCGGCCTTCTTGGGATTCTCTACATCCGCCTTTGCCTTTTCAAGAGCGGAGGTGGCAGCGGGGACAGTCTTAACCTGTGCGTTTGCTGCGGTGAATGCGGCCGCAAGGGCCAGTACCATAAGTATTCGTTTCATTTTTATGAGTGATAATTGGTTATTCCTGAGTCTGTTCTTCTGATTCGGGGAGATCCTGCTCCTCTTCTTTGGGTACCGGGCAGACCGCTGCTATGGAGTCTCCCTCGCGGATGTTGATGAGCTTGACGCCTTGCGTGGCTCTTCCTGCGACCCTGATGTCTGTTACCGGCATTCTGATAGTGAGGCCGGAACGGTTGATTATCATAAGGTCGTTCTCTTCTGTGACGGACTTTATTGCAACAAGCGGGCCAGTTTTGTCCGTGATGTTGATGGTACGGACGCCCTTGGCGCCGCGCGAGGTCTTGCGGTACTCCTCCGTATCTGTGCGCTTGCCGAAGCCGTTCTCGCTCACTACCAGTACGGTACGAGAAGCGTAGTCGGGATCTGAAGGGTTGGCGGAGAGGGCTCCGATTACCTCGTCGTCCTCGTCTATGTTGATACCGCGAACGCCGGAACTGTTGCGGCCGAGGCTGCGGAGCTCGGACTCGTCGAAGCGGCAGCAGCGGCCCTTGCGGGCGGCGATCATTATTTCGTGCTTGCCGTCTGTGAGGAGGGCGTCCAGCAGTTCGTCCCCTTCGCGGATGTTGATGGCGCGGATGCCCTTGTTGAAGCTGCGGGAGTTGGTGTAGTCTGCCAGGTCGGTCTTCTTTATGACGCCCTTCTTGGTGACCAGTATGACGTAGCGCTCTGCATCCATATCTGCGTTCTTGGGCAGGGGGATGTTAAGGTAGGTGCGGATCTTGTCCGTCGCCTCTATGGCGAGGAGGTTCTGCACGGCGCGGCCCTTGGAGGTGCGGGTGCCCTCGGGAAGCTCATAGACCTTCTTGCAGTAGCGGATGCCCTGGTCTGTGAAGAAGAGCATCACGGAGTGCATATTGGCGACGAAGATGTGCTCTATGAAGTCCTCGTCCCTGGTGGCGCTGGCTTTCTTGCCCACGCCGCCGCGGCTCTGAGTGCGGAACTCTGCCAGAGGGGTACGCTTGATGTAACCCATATGGGAGATGGTGATTACCACATCCTCGTCGGGATAGATGTCCTCGGGGTTGAATTCGTCTGCGGCGAGGGTTATCTCGGTGCGGCGGGGATCTCCGTATTTGGCCTTCATTTCTGCGGACTCGGACTTTACTATGGCGAGCTGCTCCGCCTCGCTGCCGAGGATGATACGGCAGCGCTCGATGAACTTCTCAAGATCGTCGTACTCGGCCTGGAGCTTGTCTTTCTCGAGTCCGGTGAGCTGACGGAGGCGCATTTCTACGATTGCCGCGGCCTGGATTTCAGTGAAGCCGAAGGTAGCGATTAGTTCTGCCTTTGCGTCGTCTACGCTCTTGGAGTGACGGATGATGTGTACAATCTCGTCAATTACGTCAATGGCCTTGAGCAGTCCCTCCAGGATGTGGGCGCGCTTGAGGGCTTTGT
>JAGCCD010000118.1 GCA_017651785.1 Bacteroidales bacterium | reverse complement strand
CCCGCGAATACATCATAGACCGGGCACGCGCCATAACGGACTATATGCTATCCCGCGGTGCCAGTGCAATCGTAGTTGCATGCAATACGGCCACCGCGGCGGCCATTTCCACGCTGCGCTCGGAGTATTCAATTCCCTTTGTCGGAATGGAACCCGCAGTTAAGCCGGCAGCCCTCGGCACGCGCACCGGAGTAATCGGCGTGCTTGCCACCGCAGGCACGCTCGTGTCATCCAAATATCTGGATACCAGAGGTTTGTACGAGGACTCCGTGCGTATAGCAGAGCACGTGGGCAACGGCTATGTGGAACTGGTAGAGTCGCTCGAGCTTGACAGCCCTCACGCAGAGCAAGTGGTGCGTGAGAGCCTTCAGCCTTTGCTTGACGAGGGAGCGGATACCATTGTCCTGGGCTGCACCCATTATCCTTTCCTTCTACCGCTTATGAAGCGCATCGCTCCCCCCGGGGTGCGTTTCATAGATCCAGCGCCTGCTGTTGCAAGACGCCTCAATGACGTCCTCCGCCAGGCCGGAATACCGGAGGGCCCCGGTCCCGGAAGCGTTGAGCTCATATCTTCCGGATCGCCCGACACCCTGAAAAAACTGTTCAGCACGATATGAATATCCTTAAAATGTCAATTCTGGCCTCGGCCGCGCTCATCGCGGCATCCTGCGGTTCCCGCAAATCAGATTTCAAGTACACCGTCGACCAGTTCGCCGACGTTAAAGTTATACGCTACCAGGTTCCCGGATGGGAAGACCTCACCCTTCAGCAGAAGGAGTACGCCTACCATCTGAGCGAGGCTGCAAAGTGGGGACGCGACATCCTCTGGGACCAGAACTGCCGCTACAACCTTCAGCTCCGCCACGCGGTAGAGAACATCCTGAACAACTATCAGGGAGACCGCAAATGCGATGATTTCCAGCAGTTTACGGAATACGCCAAGCGTCTCTTCTTCTCCAACGGCATTCATCATCATTATGCGGAAGACAAGTTCTTCCCCTCCTGCGAGCCCGCTTACTTCGAGAAGCTGCTCGCTTCCGTTGGCCTTTCGGATGAAGCCGGTTTCCTGATTTCCCTCGCCTACGACCCCGATGTCTGCCCCCAGCGCCGCAGCACTGCCGCAGAGGGCGACATAGTCGAGCTCTCTTCTGTCAATTTCTACGATGGCGTCACGCGTGACGAGGTAGAGGCATACTACGCTTCGATAGAGAATCACAGCGACCCGCGTCCCATATCCTACGGCCTTAATACAAAGGTGGTTAAGGACAGCACCGGAACCGTGGTCGAGCTTCCCTGGAAGGTAGGCGGCATATACGGACCGGCCATAGAAAAGATATGCTCCGAGCTTGACCTTGCCCGCAAAGTGGCAGAGAACGACATCCAGAAGCGCGCGCTTGGCCTGCTGATAGAGTATTACAGGACGGGCGACCTCCGCAAGTGGGACGAGTTCAACATCGAGTGGGTCAAGGACACCCTGGGCACCGTCGACTTCGTGAACGGCTTCGTAGAGGATTACAACGACCCCCTGGGCCGCAAAGGCTCATGGGAAGGCCACGTGAACATCAAGGATACAAAGGCGTCCGAGCGCTCCCTCGTGCTGAGCGCCAATGCCCAGTGGTTCGAGGACAACTCACCTGTTGACCCCCGCTTCCGCAAGCCCAAGGTAAAGGGCATCAGCGCCAAGGTCATCAACGCTGTGTGCCTGGCGGGAGACTCTTATCCGTCCACCCCTATCGGCATCAACCTGCCCAACGCAGACTGGATCCGCCGCGACTACGGCTCCAAGAGCGTCACCATCGCCAATATCACCCACGCATACACCTATTCCGCGGAAGAAATGCCCACCAGCGTGCTGTCCGAGTTCGCCTGGAGCGAGGAAGAAGTGGCGAGAAACAAGAAATACGGCTCCTGGGCCGATGAAATCCATACCGACCTCCACGAATGCCTGGGTCACGGCTCCGGCCAGCTCCTGGGCGGCGTGTCCACTACCGCTATGGGCGAGTATGCCTCTGCACTGGAAGAGGCGAGGGCAGACCTTTTCGGCCTGTACTACTGTGCGGATCCCAAGATGATAGAGCTTGGCATAATGCCCGATGCAGAGGCCTACAAGGCAGAATACGACAGCTTCATCCGCAACGGCATAATGGTGCAGTTCAACCGCGTAGAGCTTGGCCGTCCCAATACCGAAGCGCATATGCAGGACCGTAAACTCATAAGCCAGTGGTGCTTCGAGAACGGAGACGGCGTAATTGAAAAGCGCGTTCGCGGCGGCAAGACCTACTTCGTGATTACCGACTACGAGGCCCTTCGCGGCCTGTTCGGCAAACTCCTGGGAGAAATCCAGCGCATCAAGTCCACCGGCGACTACGAGGCCGGCAAGGCCCTGATAGAGACGTATGCCGTACAGATCGACCCCCAGCTTCACAAAGAGGTGAAAGACCGTTACGACGCGTTGGATCTCAAGCCTTATGGCGGATTCATCAATCCTACCATAGAGCCTGTTGTAAAGGGTGGTGTGATAACGGATTACGTTCTCAGATATCCCGACAGCTTCCTTGGGCAGATGCTCGAGTACGGGGAGAAATACGGAATCTTATAGCTTTTTGGATAGTACAAGGACTTTGCGCCTTGCCTTAAGAACGTAAGCGGGGGACTGAAAGGTTTTCCCGCTTAATGTTACCGTACCCAGCGGCTGTGTGCGGTACCTTTCCAGCAGCCCGCACAGTTTCTCAAACGTCTCTGCGCTGAAGGAGCAATCCTCCAGCGTGCGCCACAGCACATAGCGCCAGTGCTTCAGCTCCAGCAGCGGCACTACGCTGATTTCCAGAGAATTGTCGTTGGCTTTAACAATCTTCTCCGCCGCTTCGGCAAAGTAGTCGTCTGCTATGTCGTCCGTCTGGCGGATACGCGCCATATCTTCTCCCAGCGTCTTTATGAAAGACGGATTGATTTCCGCGAACACCGGGAACACCAGATTGCGGATCTTGTTCCGCTTTGCCTCGTTCTCCGCGTTCGTCCTGTCCTCCCGCCACCTGTGGCCGTTCTCTTGCATCCATTTTCTGATTTCTTCCCGAGTTGTAGACAGAAGAGGTCGAAGTAACAGGATGTTGGCAGTTTCCTGCTCCACTGCGCAGGAAGAGGCCCGCAAAACTGGATTCGAAAAATCGTCCACTGGACGTTTTTCCGAATCCATCCCTCCCACTGCGCTCTCGCTTGTGGGCCCCTCCCATTCACGCGGCCATGGGCGGCCACGGTTTTGCGAACCTCT
>JAGCCD010000011.1 GCA_017651785.1 Bacteroidales bacterium | reverse complement strand
TTCAAACCATTACGGCATCCCGTGCCGGTTTTTCTACCAGGAGTCACCTCGAACCGGCGACAGTCACTTACTACGGTGATGAGTATGAGTGGTATGGCGTTTTTTGGGATGCCCCGGACAAGATAGACGTAGCCTACCCCGGAGGAACCCCGGCAACTTTCAAATCCACCAATACCGCCCCGGCAGAGACGGCAACATTCAAAGGAAAGTTACCCGAGGCCAATGGAGATATACTCTATGGACTATATCCCGCACAAGATGGCATGTCGGTAGATGAAGAGGGCTTTATTACAGTTCCTTTCCACGACAAGCAGACTGCCGTTGCCGGCTCCTACGATCCTGTGGCCTTCCCTGCGGTTGCCACGTCAGAAAGCAAGAACCTTGACTTTTTAAACGTTTGCGGCCTGCTTAGGTTCAATCTGATCGATGAAGGCATAGACGAAATTGTCCTCAGGCCACGCGAGGAGCCTTTGCCCGGCGGAGACCTTGTGGTGGAAATTGTTGAGGAGTTCCTTCGTTCTCCTTCCGCAGTGCAATCCAAGCCCACAAACAAGCCCAACAGAAACCTTCCCAAGACAAGGTTTGAAGATGAAGATGAGCCTTTTGAAGAGTATCCTATCGAAGTAGATGAAAGTGATTATATAACGGTGGCAATCTACGACGCAGAGCCTATTGAGGAGATTTCCCTCAAAGCTCCTTCCGGTTCTGTTCTTAAGCCCGGCACAGAGTATTTCATGAGCGTGCCCCCGTGCAATTATTATTATACCGGCGCAGAGATACTTCTTAAAACCGGTGGAGAGACAGTAAAGAGCTTCGTTAAGTACGGCTATGTGTACCGCAGTTGCATCCATTCGGTTGCTTTGGGATTTGCATCCGAAGAATTTGAAGGCGCCGCCTATTATTACAATGAATCAAGCGGCGGTTATAATATTGTATTCTTCGAAACAATGCCGGAAGATTTCGATGACGATGTAATGCCGGAAGGCAACTGGATAAGCGTAGACATAGGAGACAGTTTTGTAAACGGCACATATGATATTACATCTAATCTCAACGGCTCTGACTGGTGGTTCTATGTCACATATAATGGCGCTTATATCGATTCTTTTGATAGCGGAACCATCACCATTGTACTCGACAAAGAGAAAGGCACCATAGAGTTTGAGATAGACGGTGTAGCATATGACGGAACAAACGTCAAAGCAAGCTACAGCGGCTCGATTGTCAAGGCAGATGATTATATTTATTGCTGGTAACTAAAAGCGCCTCCAGGGCTGAACTGCCCTCGCAAGAATAAAGGCCGTTGCATGAGCAGCGGCCTTTTGCGTTATCTCTCCAACGCTTTTGTAAGGAAGACAAAATCTTCTACACTCAAGCGTTCTGCGCGTAAATCCAGAATAGGCAGTGCCCTCAGATCGTCGTTCAAAAGCGGTTTGAGGGCATTTCTCAACGTCTTGCGCCTTTGGTTGAAGGCCATTTTCACAACCTGCCGGAACATCTTCTCGTCGCAGCCCAGATCTGTGCGGCCGTTGCGGGTGAGGCGGATAACCGCCGAGCGCACCTTTGGCGGCGGAGAGAAGGCGCCGGGCTCTACGGTGAAGAGATACTCTATGTCGTACCAGGCCTGCAGCAGCACGCTCAGGATGCCGTAAGTCTTGCTTCCGGGCTTCTCCGCTATGCGCTCGGCCACTTCCTTCTGCACCATTCCCACCACCTCCGGGATACGGTCCCTGTAGTCGAGGACCTTGAAAAAAATCTGCGACGAAATGTTGTATGGGAAGTTGCCGATAACGCGGAAAGAGCCTCCGAACACCCTGTCCAGCGGCAGCCGCAGGAAGTCTGCCTGAAGCAGCCGCCCCTGGATTCCCGGAAAGTGCGCGAGCAGGTAGTCCACCGACTCTCCGTCCAGCTCAACTGCCTTAAGGTCAATGTCTTCCCTCTGCAGCAGATACTGCGTCAGCACACCCATCCCCGGACCTATCTCCAGAACAGATTTCTCGGCGTCGCTCGAAATGACAGTCAAGGCCTCGACAATGCGTTGCGCAATCCTCTGGTCTGTGAGGAAATGCTGCCCCAGCGACTTTTTTGCCCTTACTTCCATCAGCCGAGTTTTTCTGCAAGTTTGCCGGCAAGCTCAAGGAAGGCCCGGGCGTCGGGACGGGTGCCGAGGGCGACGGGCTCTCCGGCATCACCGCTCTCGCGGATGCTCTGCACCAGCGGGATGCGGCCCAGCAGCTCTATGCCGAGTTCGGAAGCCATGCGCGCACCGCCGTCGCGCCCGAAGATGTAGTATTTCTCTTCCGGATGCTCTGCCGGAGTGAACCAGGCCATATTCTCTACAAGACCGAAGATGGGCCTGTCTATCTGCTTGTTGCGGAACATGTTGGCGCCCTTTTCAACATCGGCGAGGGCCACTTCCTGAGGGGTGGTGACAAGGATCGCCCCCTCCAGCGGAATCTCCTGCAGCAGGCTGATGTGTATGTCGCCGGTTCCCGGAGGCATATCCACCAGCAGGAAGTCAAGCGCCTCCCACTTCACCTGCAGGATCATCTGTTTGAGGGCGTTGCTCGCCATAGGGCCGCGCCAGATGAGCGCCTGCCCTCGGGATGCGAAATAGCCTATGCTCATCCATTTTACGCCGAATTTCTCCAGCGGAAGGATAAGTTCCCTGCCGTCTATCTCTTCCGCCATAGGCGTGTATCCCTCGGTGCCGGTCATAAGGGGTATGGAGGGTCCGTAGACGTCGGCGTCGGCCAGGCCCACCCTGTAGCCCAGGCGCGCAAGAGCGCA
>JAGCCD010000117.1 GCA_017651785.1 Bacteroidales bacterium | reverse complement strand
GTCATCGGCACTGACCCCGCTACGGATGTTGCACTTATAAAAATCGACGAGGCCGGATTGCCCACCCTCCAGTTCGGGGATTCGGACAAGCTCCGCCTTGGCGAATGGGTGCTTGCCATCGGCTCTCCCCTCGGAGAGGAGCTCCGCTCCACTATCACCGCGGGAATCGTGAGCGCCAAGGGCCGTTCGATGCCCAACTACAACGGCGACTTCAAGATCGAGTCCTTCATTCAGACAGATGCCGCGGTAAACCCCGGCAACTCCGGCGGCGCCCTTGTGAACAAGGCCGGCGAGCTGGTTGGAATTAACACCGCAATCATCTCTACCACAGGATCTTACACCGGCTATTCCTTCGCCGTCCCTTCCAACATCGTAAACAAGATTGTTACCGACCTTCTGGACTTCGGTTCCGTTAAGAGAGCCAAGCTCGGAGTCACCATGTCGCCCGTAACGGACAAGGTCGCCAAAGACAACAACCTCTCGTCGCTTGACGGCGCCTACATCAACGAGGTCACCAAGGGCGGATCTGCAGACAAGGCCGGCATCAGGCAGGGAGACATTCTCGTGAAGGTGGACGACACCGACATCAAGACCACCTCCGACCTTCAGGTTATGGTGAACAAGTTCCATCCCGGAGACAAGGCAAAAGTAACCGTTGTGCGCGACGGCAGACTGCATGAGCTCGAGGTCCAGTTCCAGGGAACAGTAGAGGCCACCGGAACCGTTACCGATGACGGCAGCATCGCCTTCTACGGCGCCCGCATAGCAGAAACGGACAAGGGTGTGGAGATCGTATCCGCCGGCACCGGCAAGCTTGCCCAGGCGGGAGGCGAGGACGGCTTCGTGATCAAATTCGTGAACGACCAGAAAGTCAGCAAGCCCCAGGACGTCATTGCCATAGCCAAAAAGGCCACCCGCACCATCGTGATAGAGGGCGTAACCGCCACCGGCCGCCAGGGCTACTTCGCCTTCGGTAAAGATGAATAGCTGATACTCAGCAACTTACATACTTACCTCTGGGAAAGTTTCCCAGAGGTTTTTTCGTAAGTGCTTACGGAGCAGGAAGTTGGAAAAAATATGAAACAAACGGTGAAACTTCTGCAGTATTTTTCCGTATATATTGTGCACAATAAAAATATATGAGACAGCTTAAGATTACAAAATCCATCACCAACCGCGAGAGCGCCTCGCTCGACAAATACCTCCAGGAGATTGGCCGTGAGGAACTTGTGAGCCCGGAAGAGGAAGTGGAACTTGCCCAGCGCATCCGCAAAGGTGACCAGGCGGCACTGGAGAAACTCACCCGCGCAAACCTCCGTTTCGTAGTTTCAGTGGCCAAGCAGTACCAGAACCAGGGACTCAGCCTTCCCGACCTTATAAACGAAGGAAACCTCGGCCTCATAAAGGCTGCGGAGAAGTTCGACGAAACCCGCGGCTTCAAATTCATCTCCTACGCCGTATGGTGGATCCGCCAGAGCATCCTCCAGGCCCTTGCAGAGCAGAGCCGCATAGTCCGTCTGCCCCTCAACCAGGTGGGTTCCCTCAACAAGATCAACAAGGCCCTCGGCAAGTTCGAGCAGGAAAACGAACGTCAGCCGTCAACTGAAGAGCTCTCGGAGATGATAGACGTCCCCCGCGAGAAGATTGCGGACACCCTCCGCGTATCCGGCCGCCACGTGAGCGTAGACGACCCCTTCGTGGAAGGAGAAGACAACTCCCTGCTTGACGTCCTCCCCAACGACGATTCCCCCAGCGCAGACAAGGGTCTCACCAACGAGTCCCTCAGCACAGAGATAGAACGCGCCCTTCAGATCCTCACTCCCCGCGAGCGTGAGATCATCAAGAGCTTCTTCGGCATAGGCTGCCAGGAAATGACGCTGGAAGAGATAGGCGAGCGGCTCGACCTTACCCGCGAGCGTGTGCGCCAGATCAAGGAGAAAGCCATCCGCAAACTCAAGAAACCCTCTGCCAGCAAACTTCTCAAATCCTATCTGGGCTGATGAGTGCAGAGCAGTTCATTGCCTCCAAAGCCGCAGAGGCCGTAAAAGCGCTGTATGGAGCGGAGCTTCCGCTCTCTATGATGCAGGTAGGCGTAACCCGCAAGGACTTCGAAGGAGACTACACCCTTGTTGTTTTCCCCCTTCTCAAAACCTCGCACAAGGCTCCTGCCGTCACTGCGCAGGAAATAGGGGAGTGGCTCACCGCCAACTGCCCCGAGATAAGCGGCTTCAACGCCGTGCAGGGCTTCCTTAACCTCTGCCTGAGCAATGTCTACTGGCAGGAAACGCTGCAGGAGGTGGCGTCCAACGCCGCTTTTGGCAAGCTTCCTTCTACCGGCAGGCGCATTATGGTGGAGTTCTCATCTCCCAATACCAACAAGCCCCTGCACCTCGGGCATATCCGCAACAATCTGCTTGGCGCAGGAGTGTCCGAACTCCTCAAAGCCGCCGGTAACGACGTTATAAAAGCAACGCTGGTGAACGACCGCGGCGTGCACATCTGCAAGTCGATGTACGCCTGGGAGAAGCTGTTTGACGGCGCCACTCCCCAGAGCACCGGCAAGAAGGGAGACCACCTGGTGGGAGACTGCTACGTAGCCTACGCCAAACTGGAGAAAGAGCATCCCGAAGTCATAGACGACGTCCATAAGATGCTGATCCAGTGGGAAGAAGGAGACAAGCACGTACGCGACCTCTGGCAGATGATGAACGGCTGGGTGTTCGACGGCTTCGAGCAGACTTACAAGGCACTTGGCATATCTTTCGACCGCACCTACTACGAGCACGATACCTATCTGCTCGGAAAGGAATTGGTCCAGAAAGGGCTGGACATGGGC
>JAGCCD010000116.1 GCA_017651785.1 Bacteroidales bacterium | reverse complement strand
TTTGTTGCGGGCGAGAGTTCCGCCGCCGGACGGAACGTAATGACGGCCGGGTCTGCGGGGTCTGCTTCCCCTTTAAGCTCTCCGCCGGAAAACGCAATATTGGAGGGCTCAAGGGACACGGCGCGGGAGAACTCGACGCGTATTCCCGGAGAGGTGGAAACGCCTGTGAGCGATCCGCCGTTGAGCATCTGTACGTCATTAACCCTTACAGACAGGACCATTGCCTTTGGAAGGTCTACGGTACTGTCCTGCGGGGTGCAGGCGGCCGCTGCCGCAAGCATCAGCGAAAGGAGAAGTTTCCTGGACATAGGAGCGGCAGGGAGCATCACCTTCCTGCCGCCAGTTGAACTTAAGACTTAAGAAAGGGCGATTGCCACCTCTTCCCTGCGGATCTGCTGGATTTCTTCCTCTGAAAGAACCTTGTTGTATACGCGGAACTCGTCGATGGAACCAGCAAAGAAGGATTGCCAGTCTGCGGCGCCGGGATAGCTCTCGATCCAGGAAGACCAGCCGCCCAGATAGAATGCGTTGGCGTCTTCGGGGATGCACTTGCCGAAAGGCATCATGTCGCCGTACTCGCCGTCTCTGACCTTTACGCCGTCAACATAGAGGGCCCACAGGCCTGTTGCTGCCTCGTAGGTGAAAGCGAACTGAATCCAGGTAGCGTACTTTGCAAAAGCAGCGTTCCAGGTGTCAAGCCACATATTGGTCTCGGAGCCGTCGGCTTTCTTGAACATCAGGCGGCCGTTGACCTGCTGGGTCTTTACTCCGGTCTCTACGCCGTTCTCGTCTTTCTCAATGCCCTTGTTGTCGAACATTACCACGAGAGAAGGCCAGTCCTGGGTAGGGAAGATCTTGCCGTTGACGGAGAACAGGCCGCCTTTCTGGAAGTCCTCGATGTTCTTTACCCAGATGGTGAAAGATACGTCTGTGAGGGCGGAAAGGGCGTTGTTCTTTGCAAGGTTGAACTTGAGGTATGCCTCGTCGTTCTTGCCAGAGGTGTTGACATAACCCTGGCCGATCTCGCCTGCGCCGAAGCTGGCTGCGCCAGCCTTGGAAGCGAAGGTGATGCCTTCGCCCACCTCTATTGCGTTGGCCTCTGACTCAAGGGGCATATAGACCACGAGGTTCTCTTTTGCGGTTTTAACTTCGGGTTTCTCGGGCTCGGGCTCGGGACCGGGTTTGTCTTCAGGATTGCAGGATGCAAATGTGGCGAGCATCGCAAAGGATGCTGCGAAAAGGAAAAATTTTTTCATTGTATTGTTGATTGGTTGGTGATGTCTATAAATATAAATATCGTAGATGTGAAAACCTTGCATCAATAAGTATAACCGGGAGTGGCGGGAAGGTTGGGATTGAGCTGCCTTTGGGCGGAAGGGATGGGGAACAGTTCGTTCTTTCCGGCCTTGAATCCAAGGGGGCCAAGGACTTCTGCCGCCTTGCCCCAGCGCACCAGGTCAAAGAAGCGGTTCTCTTCCAGGGCAAGCTCTGCGCGGCGCTCGTCGTAGATATTCTCCAGCGAGGCTGTGGTTTCCGGGAGACCGGCACGCCTGCGCACCTCATTGAGCGCAAGGTCCGCCGTATAACCGGATGCGGGGCTGATGGATGCACCCTGCGCCATTGCCTCTGCGAACATCAGCAGCACGTCCGCATAGCGGATGATGCGCATGTTGTGGTCCAGTCCGTAGGCGTTGAAGGAGCGGTTGTTGATCTTTGACGGAGTGTAAACCTTACCGTTGTAGTAGGGGTTGGTGCAGTTCTCTGATATGACATCCCCCTCGGGCGTGGTGCTTCCCCTTGCAAGCAGGGTGACGCCTTTGCGCACTGCGTCTGAACGTGAATCCAGGAAGTCTATGAGCTTCTGGCTGGGGACCTTGTAACCCCATCCCTGCAGGGGCTCCTTGTTGCCGCGGGGGCCCTGGATGAAGGCGTAGTAGCACAGCGGCATGCCGCCTGTGGTCTGGCCCATGTCGGAGCTTTCAATCTCCATAACAGATTCGGCACCGCCCTCGTTCTCTACGTTGAAGGCGTCCTTGAAGCGGTTCATAAGGGAGTACTTGCCACTGGCGATCACCGCGTCCGTAAGACGCGCGGCCTCGTTCCAGTCTTTCCTGTAAAGGGCAACCTTGGCTTTGAGTGCCATTGCAGTGTACTTGTTGTAACGGCCCCTGTAGTCTGTGAACGACTCGGGAACCACGGCAATGGCGTCGTCCAGGTCCTTGTATACGAAACTGTACACCTCTTCTGCGGAAGAAGGCTTCATTGAGGCCAGCTCGTTTGCGGACATAGTCTTGTCTATCACGGGAACCGTTCCAAACAGGCGCACAAGGTTGAAGTATGCGTAGGCGCGGATGATCTTGGCCTCTCCCCGGCACTCCTGCACCATTAGTTGACCCGCCTCGGAGGTAATCTCCTTCTGGAAGGTCTCCGTAGACTCTATGGCGTAGTTTGCGGCGGAGGAGATGTTGTAGAAGAAATTCCACATCGCCTCTATGTTGTTGTTTTCCGGCCCGTAGGTAAAGTTGTCCAACTCTCCCACGGTAGGGCCGTCGGCCTCGGTGGAGCCCTTGTCGGCGTCGTCGGAGACTATCTCCATTACGCCCACGTAGTTCTGGGCCCAACCTTCGCTCAGGCGCATGCTG
>JAGCCD010000115.1 GCA_017651785.1 Bacteroidales bacterium | reverse complement strand
CTATGTACTTGGAGCAGAGGACGTTACCCTTGCCAAGCCCAATCCCGAGCCCGTTCTTAAAACCCTCCGGGACCTTGATATCAACGCTTCCGACGCCCTGGTAGTGGGAGATATGCCCGTAGACATCCTGATGGGCCTAAGGGCCGGTGTGCGCACCTGCGGCGTCGCCTACGGAAATTCCTCCAGGGAGGCCCTGCTTGCCGCCGGAGCAGACTTTGTGATTGACGAATTCTGCGAGCTCACAAGTCAAATAACCATCTGACCAAACGCTTGAATACGCAAAAAGGCCCGGCGCAATGCCGGGCCTTTCCTGTAGCGGGAGTGGGGCATGATCCCACGACCTCCGGATTATGAATCCGACGCTCTAACCAGCTGAGCTACCCCGCCGTATCACTTGGGCTATCCGGCGTTTTCTGCCGCCCTGCCCAAGGAACGGACTGCAAAGATAGGTTAAAAATTCTAAATAGCAAGCAAAACTTTGATATTTGAGAAATATTTTCTACCTTTGCACCCCCTTAAAAACAGAGGGATCGCAACAATATATTATTAACCATTAAAGATCAAGACAATGGACACACAAAGCTACAAGACAGTCTCCCTCAACAAGGCTACTGTCAACAAGGAGTGGGTCGTCATTGACGCGACGGATCTCGCACTTGGTCGTCTGGCATCCCGCGTGGCTCTTGTCCTCCGTGGCAAGACCAAGCCCGGATTCACCCCCAACGTTGATTGCGGTGACAACGTCATCGTAGTAAACGCAGAGAAGGTGGCCCTGGGTGGCAAGAAGATGACGGACCGCGTGTACACGCGTTACACCGGATATCCCGGCGGACAGCGTTTCACCACCCCCAAGGAGATCCTCGAGAAGAGGCCGGCCGAGCTCGTACGCAGAGCAGTCAGGGGTATGCTCCCCAAAAACCGTCTTGGAACCAAGATCCTCGGCAATCTGCACGTATACGCAGGCCCCGAGCATCCGCACCAGGCACAGAACCCCAAAGAAATCAAGTTGAACGAAATTTAAACAGAGCAAATGGAACAGACACACGCCCTTGGAAGACGTAAAGCAGCTGTAGCTCGCGTTTATCTCACTGCCGGCAAAGGCAACATCACCATCAACGACCGTCCCCTGGAGAACTATTTCGCAGAGGATTCCCTCCGTTATGTGGTGAACCAGCCTTTCGAGGTCACCGGTACCGCAGGTCAGTTTGACGTTAAGGTCACTCTCTGCGGCGGCGGCACCAAAGGACAGGCAGAGGCTGTACGCCTCGGCATCTCCCGCGCACTCTGTGAGGTTGACAAGGAAGCATATCGTCCCGCTCTCAAAGCAGCCGGTTTCCTCACCCGCGACGCCCGCGAGGTCGAGCGCAAGAAGCCCGGTCAGCCCGGAGCACGCAGACGCTTCCAGTTCAGCAAACGTTAGTTATTTGTTGATTTACGGCACAGAGGCGGTTTTAAACATTCCCACGGAATGTTGCCGCCCTGCGGAAAAGGCCGGAGACCGGCTGGGCCGCTACTCCGCCTTGAAGTAAAGAGGCCTCAAGAGAGGCACAGGTTAAAAAAAGAAAACAGAAAACAATGTCACGTACAAATTTCCAAGAACTGCTTGATGCAGGCGTACACTTCGGCCACCTGGCCCGCAAGTGGAATCCCAAGATGGCTCCGTACATCTTCGACCAGAAGAACGGAATCCACATCATCGACCTGCACAAGACCATCGTCAAGATAGACGAGGCCGCCGAAGAGATGAAGCTGCTTGCCAAGAGCGGCCGCAAGATCCTCTTCGTCGCCACAAAGAAGCAGGCCAAAGACATCGTCAGCGAGAAAGCCGCTGCCGTGGGCATGCCTTCAGTAACAGAGCGTTGGGCAGGCGGTATGCTTACCAACTTCCCCACCATCCGTAAGGCCGTCAAGAAAATGAGCACCATCGACAAGATGAAAGAAGACGGCACATTCGACAAGCTCGCAAAGCGTGAGCGCCTTCAGGTAGACCGCCAGAGGGCAAAGCTCGAGAAGAACCTCGGCTCCATCCGCGACATGAGCCGCCTTCCTTCCGCCGTATTCGTAATCGACGTGCAGAAAGAGGCCAACGCCGTCAAGGAAGCCAGCCGCCTCAACATTCCGGTATTCGCAATGGTTGATACTTGTTGCGACCCCACACCCATTGACTATGTGATTCCGGCAAACGACGATGCCGCAAAGTCCATCGAATGCATCATGAACATTCTTTGCGCAGCTATCGCCGAGGGTCTTGAGGAGCGCAAGCTCGAGAAGGACAAGGAAGCACCCGCAGAGGAAGAGGCAGGCACCGAGGCCGCAAAGCCCGCAGCACGCAAGCTCCGCTCCCGCAAGGGCGCAAAGGCAGAAGAGGCTCCCGCAGCAGAAGCTCCTGCAGCAGAGGCACCCGCAGCAGAACCCGAGGCTCCCAAAGCCGAGGCAGAAGCTCCCAAGGCAGAGTAATCTTTAACGTCAAAACTACAAAGCTATGGCAATTACAGCAGCAGACGTAATGAAGTTACGCAAGATGACTTCCGCCGGCATGATGGACTGCAAAAAGGCTCTTGAAGAGGCAGAAGGCAACTTCGAGAAGGCCGTAGAGATCATCCGCGAGAAGGGCAAGATGGTCGCCGCAAAGCGCGCAGACCGTGAGACCTCCGAGGGTGCCGTCAAGGCACGCATCGCAGGCGGCAAGGGCATCCTGGTATGCCTGGGCTGCGAGACCGACTTCGTTTCCCGCAACGCAGACTTCCAGAACCTCGCAGAGGCTATCGCAGACGTGGCCATCGCAAACTGCCCTGCAGACCTCGAGGGTCTGAAGGCTTGCAAGATGGCTGACGGTTACACCGTGGCCGAGGCCGTAGAGGCCCAGACCGGCAAGACCGGAGAGAAGCACGTCCTGGTAGGCTACGCTCTCGTAGAGGCTCCCTACGTGGTAGAGTACATCCACAAGATCAACGGTAAGCTCGGCGCTCTCGTCGGCTTCAACAAGCCCGTATCCGAGGCTCTGGCAAAGGGTGTCGTGATGCAGGTCGCTTCCATGAACCCCGTATCCATCGGCGTAGCAGACTGCCCTCAGAGCGTTCTCGACACAGAGAAGGCCGTCGCAGTCCAGAAGACCAAGGACGAAATGGTTCAGAAGGCAGTTGACGCAGCCCTCAAGAAGGTCGGCATCAATCCCGCACACGTAGACAGCGAAGACCACATCGAGTCCAACACCGCAAAGGGTTGGCTCACTCCCGAGCAGGCTGCACAGGCCCGCGAGATTATCAAGACCGTCGGCGAGGAGAAGGCAGGCAGCCTCAACCCCGTGATGATCGAGAACATCGCAAACGGCCGCGTACAGAAGTTCCTCAAAGAGATGACTCTCGAGGAGCAGGAGTACCAGATGAGCGACGACAAGATCTCCGTGAAGGAAGCCATCGCAAAGGAAGACAAAGAAGCCAAGGTAGTAGCCATCAAGCGTTTCAGCCTGAGCGACTAAGTCGAGTTCCTAAAATCATAAAAGCCGCAGTCCCCAATCGGACCGCGGCTTTTTTGTTAATAGCAACCTTCTATATTCCAGACGAACGCCCTCAACCCCAGATCCGGCGAGGCCTCGTCCTTTGATTTGAGGTCCTCCAGGATGGGGGCCACTTTCTCGTCCTTTACGAAAGTGAGGATTGCGTGGTTCTGCTCGGGCCAGGCGTGGTCGCCCTGATGGGGGATGCCGTTGAAGCTTCCCTTGCCCTGTATGTCCACCCAGCGGGTGTATCCTCTCTGGCGGTGTGCCTCAAGCACCTCGACGACTTCGTCGCCGTATGCCTGATTATAGCTTATGAATATGGCTTTCATTGCTTTGCGAGTTTCTTTTTCAGGCGCTTTTCCCTGCCCATGCAGATAGCGCAGTAGACGGTGGGAATGAGCACGAGGGTTACGAGGGTGGAAATGGACAGGCCCCAGCACACCGTGACGCCGAGCGAGCGCCACAGCTCGGAACCTTCGCCCGTGCCTATGGCCATCGGCAACATTCCCAGGACGGTGGTGAGGGTAGTCATTAGAATAGGCCTCAGACGGCTGCGGGCGGCGGTGACGGACGCGTCCCGCACGTTCATTCCCCTTTCACGCAGCAAGATGGTGTAGTCTATGAGCACGATACCGTTCTTCACGACTATACCGAGCAGGATGATTATGCCCACCAGCGACATCATACCCAGGTTCACTCCGGACAGAGCGAATCCAATGAGCACGCCCACGGCGGCGAACGGAATGCTGAACATAATGACGAACGGGCTCATGAACGACTCGAACTGG
>JAGCCD010000114.1 GCA_017651785.1 Bacteroidales bacterium | reverse complement strand
TGTTTCAGTTCCCTGCGTCTGCTCCGTCTTTCGGACGGTATGTGGCCTTCAACCACATGGGTTCCCCCATTCGGACATCTCCGGATCAGTTCCTGTTTGCAGATCCCCGGAGCTTTTCGCAGCTTACCACGTCCTTCTTCGCTTTCGGAAGCCAAGGCATCCTCCGTTCGCTCTTGTTCTCTTTCTCTTTTGTGAATCACTTGCGACTCTTAACAAGTCTCAAATGTTTTACTCGTTTTGCCTCTGAAATTGTAGTCCCTACAACTCGAAAAAACTCGAATTATATTACAGACTATAATCTCTTTTTACCTCGTTATCTCTCTCAGTATTTTCAATGAACTTTTTGTTCCCTTTTTCAAAGGGGATGCAAAGGTACACATTTTTTTGAACCTGGCAAATTTATTTTCACTTTTTTTCAACTTTTTTGCAAAAAATTTCCGGGACGGCCCAAAAGAGCCATCCCGGTCACACAAAAACATATTGAATTAACGGTCGAACGGGTCGCCCGCGGGGTCACGCGAGACCACCCATCGGAAAGCGTTGATGAAAAGGAGCTGCTCCGTGGCGTCCGTAAACTGCTCGTTGCCGTGACCCATATTTATATATACCATGCGGTAATTCTTGTTGGTCCACACAACGGGGAAGTCGCCGCCGTAGATGATATCCTTGAGTCCGAAAGGATAGTTCCGGGAAGACAGGCTCACCAGCACCTCTACATCGGGATTCTCCCTGGGTTCGGGAGACCACTGGTAGTATTCGCTTGTGGGAGCCACATAGGAAGCGGGAAGGTTCCTTGTGACCGGATGGTCTGTGACGTCCAGCTCAAGCAGCGCCGGCTGGGGAGGCCAGTTGTTGCATTTGAACACTCCGCCGCCAAGGAACTTCACGTACCAGGGCCATCCTGTGGAAGGATCGTTGTAACCGGCGGCGTGGAATCCCAGCCAGCCGCCTCCGTTATCCATATACTGCTCGAACAGCGGCCGTGCCTGTCGGGAAGGATAGGCATTGAGGGCCACTATGACGTTGTACTCCTGAAGCTGCTCCAGGGTATAGCCGTCAAGAGTCTGGGTGGAATCCACCTCGAAACCTTCGCCCACGGTAAGCTTGCGGAAAAAAGCGATGCCCTGATGGGCGAACTGCACGTGCGCGCTCTCTTCGTGGTCGCTGTAAAAAAGCAAGGCCTTGAAACGGGGTCCGTTCTTGGCGTAGTTCGCCGCACGGTATGCTGCATTCTGCTGCTGTCCTCCCACGCAGGAGACGGCGAGCAGAACCATAAGAGCGAACAGAAGCCGTTTCATCCCTACCACTTGTTACGGTGAATCTTCTCGGGATCCCACTTGTCCTTAGGCTGCTCGGAGCCCTGCTCCACGCCCACGGGCACTATGGAATAAGGAGTGACGTCCTCTGGAAGTCCGAGCGCCTCTCTGGTCTTATCCTGGAAGAAGGGGTAGCAGGCGTTCCACACGGCGCCCAGGCCGATAGCCTTGGCTGCCAAAAGGATATTCTCGGTAACGGCGGCGCAGTCGGCCTCCCACAGAGGATTGGCGTCGTTGTTCTCTCCCATCGTAGTCTTTCCGCAGACTACGATGACGGTACCGGCGGCTTTCCAGGTGTCGGCGCCCCAGGGAGTCATTGCGTCCATCGTCTCGGGATCGTTGACCACCACGAAACGCCAGGGCTGCTGGTTCATTCCGGAAGGAGCTGCCATGCCGGCGCGCAGAAGAGTCTCCAGCTGGGCTTCGGTAACCTTTTCTCCGGTATAGCTGCGTACGCTGTAGCGGCTCATTATAACGTCCAGCGCCGAGGGCTGGGCGGCCTGCTGCTGGCAGGAAACGCAGAGTGCGAGTGCGGCAATGGCCGCGAAAAAGATGTGCTTCATAATTCTGATAATAATGAAAGGTACTTACCTGCGACCGTAACCCATACTTCCTTGTAGCAGGCGTTGTTTACCTGCGGCCAGTACGGTTCGTCCGTGTCGCCGTGCGTGCGGATGCCGACGGGCATCATTCCCGTCCTGCGTCCGCTCGTGAAATTGTCCAGATCGGGATAGTTCCAGCCTTCGCCGTAAACCATCGACTGGCAGAAAGGATTCTTGCCCAGCATCCAGTAAATCTGCTCCCGGGCAATGTCAAGCAGCTCGTCGTCACCCAGATACCGTCCGCACACGGCGGCGTTCTTGCCCATTGAGAGCAGGACGGCGTTGTTCCCGTTGAAGATGTTGAACCACACCGGGAACCGCTTCACGAAGTGTGTGGAATCCAGCCGGACGCCTCCTGCAAGCTGTACGGAGTAACGCTCGGCTGCGTCCTGGGGAGGGAAAAGATGCAGGGCGTAGAAGTTCTCTGTGTCAAGATACTCGTCCGCCTTGTACACACCGCTGGGAATCATCCCGTAGGGGGCGGTGTACTGCATAAGACCCTTGATATAATCGCCGAAGAGACGGATTGCCCGCTCCCAGCGGCCGAAGTCCTTATGCCCCTTCTGAGTGATGCAGAGTTCGCTCAGAGCCTGCATATACAGCTGCTCGCGGGACTGATGGATGTAGTGCACCACCGAGCGGCGGGTTGTATCCCGGTAGAAGAATCCGGAAAGACCGCCGACGGGCTCAGTTTCCTGGCAGTCAAGCACATACGACGCTGTTTCTGCTGCACGGCGTGCGTAAGTCTCATCCCCCGTGATCCTGTATATCTGGCTTGCCGCCCAGGAAACGGTGGCAAGGTACTGGCTTTGGGATGTATTGTAGCAGTGCTCGTACATGAAGCGGAACTTGTCGAAGGAGTCGCGCGCGAACTTCTCTTCCGCGAATGCGAAATCCTCCTTCGCCGTGCGAAGCAGGTAGTCCTGCATTGCCGGGTCCTCCGTAAGCACGCGGGCCGCATAGGCCTCGTATCCCGCCTGGAGGTAGTTGTCGAATGCGTTGTTCTGCACCCTCACGGTATGGATATCGTCCATGGTGCCGTACTTGCCGTCCTGCCATATGAGCAGGCCCACGCTGCTTGCCCTGTAGCCGTCGCCGAAGCGCGTCCGCAGGATGAAATCAAGCCCCCAGCGGGCCTCGTCGCGCAGCCGGGCGTATAAGGCAGGGTTGGACTCCCTCACACGCTCCGACATCTCCAGAAGCGCAAAGGTTACGTCGCCGGTCTGGAGCGACTGCTGCGAGAGGTCGCCGGCGTCGTGCCAGCCCCCGCAGAACGAGAGCGACACTCCGTCGTGAACGGCCAGAAGGTCCTGGTGACAGGTCCCGTGGGTAAGCGGAACGGGGAATCCGCAGCGCTGGCAGTAAAGGAAGTTTACGGCCTTGAGGACCGAACTGTCCCAAATGTCCGAGGCGATGCGGAAAGGTGGCGATGTATAATCTCCCGCCTTGAGCACATACTCCCCTTCTCTTGTGAACGGGGAGAAATCGGCCACGCCGAAGCGCCCGACCGAGGTTTCTACCGGCTCAAGGCGTCCGCGGAACATGGTCTTCCCGTCTGTGCTGCAAATCGAGAACAACCCTCCAAAAGCAGAGGAGAACACGGCAGTCTTGGGCCCCTGCTTGGAGTAACCGGCCGTGGATACGGCGCAGTAATCGGGCTCCCAGCCCTTTTCCGAGGGAATATCCGCAGTCTTCTGGAAGCGGATGTCTTTTATGTCGTAGCGGCCGTAATCTCCAGTTGTAAGGTCCTGACCCCTCAGGGCGGCGGTAAAACGCAGCCTGGATGGATTCTTGATGGAATAACCGCCGATATTGAGAGTGCAGTTGTTCCATTTTCCGTTCTCCAGCAGAATGAGGTGATTCGCCGGAAGTCCGTCCATCCAGAAATCCAGGTCCACCACCTGCGAGCCGGGACAGGAAGGAAAAATCCGGAAGGCTACGCGGTCGTAGCCTTCCAGACTGTAGGAAGACAAATCAAGAACAACGGATACATTGCCGTAAGTGGCGTAGTCCGGGTCGTCGGGCGGGCCGACCGCCCTGCGGGAAGGCTTAGTGGCGAACTCCAGGCAGAGGGAATCCCCCACTTGCACCTCCTCGAGCACCGGGCGCGTCCTTTCCGACGCTTCAAACGAGCGCGACAGGTCGGCGCCAAGCGGCCATTCTCCGCCCGGCTCCGGACTTGTCTGCCTCCCGGCAGACAAGCCGCAACCGGTAATTAAAAAAACAACCAATAATAACCATCCTGCCTCGATCTGTCTCATATTCAATCGTTTAGAGGTTTACTACTCCCAACCGGGGTTCTGGGTGAGGCCGCCGTTGGAACGGTCAATCTCGCTCTGGTCGATGGGGAAGTAACGATACTTCTCCGTCCAGCCCTTTGAGCCCAGGATCTCGGTGCCCTTGTCGAAGCGGAGGATATCGAACCAGCGCTGCATCTCGTCGTAGAACTCATAGAAGCGCTCCTTGAAGATGATGTTGAGCGCGGCTTCCTTGCTGCCGCCGATGGATACGCGGTGGGAGGTGTCGCCGAATGCGCGGTCGCGCACCTGGTCGAACCAGCCCTGTGCCTCGGCATTCACCTTTCCAAGACGGACCGCAAGCTCGGCGCCCATAAGGAGAACGTCTGAATAGCGGTAGAAACGGAACGAGGTGCCGTGGTTGTTGGTAGGATCGATGGAACCGGTGCTTTCCTTGCGGGGGGCGTACTTGTAGTGGCCGAAGCCCTCGTAGTTCTCCTGCTCGGAGCTCACGGTGAAGGCGCTTCCCTCGGGGAGTTCGCCTGCAGCCACCAGGGCCTCCACCTTCTTCACTTCCTCGTCGTACACTATGACGGAACCCTCGCGGCGGGTGTCGCCGGGCTCGAACATATTATAGATGTAGGAAGAAACGGTGCACTGGCCATAGCCGTTCAGCAGACCGCCCTGCTCTGCGGAGCGGGGATCGCTGATGTTACGGCCGCCCAGTCCGTGCACGAAGCCCATTCCCTCGCCGTTGGTGCTGGAAGCAGAAACGTCGAAGATGTTCTCGGGGCCCCACTCGCCGGCCTTCAGCCACAGGTGGAGGAAATCGGGATCGAGCGAGAAACGCTTGGAATCGATGATGGTCTTCATGTCGTCAAGAGCCTTCTGGTAGTTGGCCTCGCTGCGGTGGAAGAGGATGACCTTGGCGCGGAGGACGCGGGCTGCGTCGGCGCACACACGGCCCTGCTCTGTCTGGGCGCGGGCGGGAAGGGCTGCGATGTTCTCGTCGGAAAGGTCTTCAAGCATGAACTCGAACACCTCGTCGCGGGTTCCCTTGTGCACGGTGTACATCTCTTCTGCGGGAAGGACGCCCTTGATGAGAGGGATCTGCTCGTAGCCCATCCACAGGTAATCGTAGAACAGGGCGCGGAAGAACTTGGCCTCGGCCAGGAGCGGCTTCACGAATGAGTCGTCCAGAGTGCACTTCTCGAGCTTGTCGATGAGGATGTTGGCGGCGATTACGCCGTTGTAGATACCGTAGTCCCACTCATACCACCAGGAGCCGTAACCCCACTCGCCGAAGCAGTTGGTGGGAGTGTATGTGAATGTGTCCCATTTGAGTTTCCACTGGCCTTCACCCAGACCGCCGCCGGTTTCGGCTTCGTCGGAAAGGACTGCGGAAGCGTCGTGTATCTCGAGAAGACGGTGCTTGACCTCCCAAAGTATATTGTACAGGCCCTTCATCATGTCGTCCTCGGTTCTGAAGTACTCGGCCTCGGAGACCTTGGTACGGGGGTTCACCTCAAGAAACTGTTCGCAGGAAGAGAGCGTAAGAGTTGCAAGGGCGCCGATAAGGAGAGTTCTGAATATCTTTTTCATTGTCGTGCTATTTTAGAATTTGACATTCACGCCGGCACTGAAGATGCGTGCCTGAGGGTAGGTACCGCCGTCGAGACCGCTGCGGGTGCCGACTTCGGGATCGTAACCCCTGTACTTTGTGAGCGTAAACAGGTTCTCACCCTGGAGGTAGAAGCGGAGAGCTCCGATGCCAACCTTGCGGGTAAGCTTTTCGGGAAGAGTGTAACCGATCTGGGCCACTTTGAAGCGGAGGTAGGAACCGTCCTCTACGAAGAAGTCGGAAATCTGATAGTTGATTTCGTCGGCCTCCACTACGCGGGGGATGGTGTTGGAGGTGCCTTCACCGTGCCAGCGTCCCATCCACTCTGCGCCGAAGTTGCCAAGGGTGATGTTGGGACGGCGATACAGACGGTAGATCTGGTTGCCGGCAACGCCCTGGAAGAATGCGCTTGCGTCGAAGCCGTTCCAGTTCACGGAGAGGTTGAATCCGAAGGTCCAGTCGGGATTGGGATCGCCGATCATGGTACGGTCGTTTGCGTCAACCTTGCCGTCGGGTACTCCGTCGGGACCGCTTACGTCCTTGAAGCGGAGGTCACCGGCGTGAGGCTTGCCGCCCACGTTCTGGTTGGAGTTGGCAGCTTCCTCGTCAGTCTGGAACACTCCGTCGGTCTTGTAACCGAAGAAGTAGCCGTAGGGGTAGCCGTTCTCGCGGAAGGAGATCTGGCCGCCCATACCGCCGCCGAGCTGGTTAAGGCCTTCGCGGTCGGGGCCCTGGTCCACCACTACGTTCTTGATGTAGGTGGCGTTTGCACCGAGGCTCCAGTTCACGGGACCCGTTGCGAAACGGTAGCTGGTCTCCAGTTCAACACCGGTGTTCAGGACGGTACCGCCGTTGATGGTCATATCGGGGAAACCGGTATACAGAGGGATCTTCTTCTGAAGCAGCATATCCTTGGTTGCCTTGCGGAACCAGTCTGCGGTGAAGGTGAGGGCGTTGTTGAGGAAGCGGAGGTCGAGACCCAGGTCGATCTGCTCGGAGGTCTCCCACTTGAGGTCTGCATTGGCGTATCCTTCCAGGCGCATGCCGGAATAGAGGCTGCCGCCGATGACGCCGCTGCGTCCGCCGGTCATCATGGAAGTGTACTTGAACTGACCTACGCGCTCGTTACCGTTCTGACCCCAGCTGGCACGCAGCTTTGCGAAGTCGAACCATGAAGGACGGTCCTGCATGAAAGGCTCGCGGGTGATTACCCAACCTGCGGATACTGAAGGGAATACGGACCAGCGATGTCCGCGTGCGAAGTTGGAGCTTCCGTCCATACGCACGACGGCCTCGAAGAGGTAGCGCTCGTCGTAGTTGTAATTGACACGTCCGAAGAAGGAGGCCAGCCTGTGGTCGTAACCGTCGGAGCTTACCTCGGAATTGGTCTCTGCTGCGGTTGCGGTGTTGATGAATGCCTTGTCCAGAGTAGCTACAAGCAGGTCATAGTCGGTGCCCTCAAGCCATGAAGAAGTGTAGGAAGAGAGGGTTGTACCTGCAAGGGCGCCGAAATTGTGCTTTGCAATGGATTTGTTGTAGGAGAGGATGTTTTCCCACTGCCAGTGGAAACCTTCGTACTTATTGTCAACCACCTTGGAGTTCTCGATCTTGTTCGCGGTATTGAGGTCTGCCACAGGGGTGACGGTACGGGTTGAAGACTGGTAAGAGTCTATGCCGTAGGTAGTCCTGAACTTGAGGCCGGGAAGGAGGTCGAGGTTAAGGGCGATGTTCGCATTGATTGACTGGGGCTTGCGGAGCGCATTGTGGCGCACCTGCATGTCTGCCAGGGGGTTCATGATGTCCCTGAGCTCGATGACATTGTATGTACGGCCGTCGGGAGCGATCACTGCGTTGGGGAAGTTGATTGCATACTGGGCAAGCACTGCGGGATCTTCCTGATACACGGGCTCGGTAGGAGGAAGCATATTCATGGAGGCGATAAGTCCGCCGCCCTCGCTGTTGCCGATGCTGGTTCCAAGAGCCTCGGAACGGGAATAGCTCACGTTCACGCCTACGGTAGCCTTGTTGAGCCAGTCGCGGGTCTTGACGTCCATTACGGTGTTGTTGTACTTTGCGCGGACGTTGTACCTCTTATAGTCTGAATGGCCCTTGGCGTAGATACCCTGCTGGTCTACCAGACCGAAGGAGAGGTAGTAGTTGGAACGGTCGTCGCCGCCGCTCAGGGAAAGCCTGTGGTTCACGATGGGAGCGTTCTTGTTCTGCATCACGTCCTGCCAGTCGGTATCGTACTTGGGGGTATCGGTGATGTAAGGAGCCTTGCCGGAGTTCACGGCCATCTCGTTGATGAGGATCTTGTACTCCTCGCTGTTGAGCAGCTGGACCTTCTTGGCGGGGTTCTGGATACCGTAAGAGAAGTCGTAAGTCAGAGTGGTCTTGCCCTTTGCACCTTCCTTGGTGGTAACGAGGACAACGCCGTTGGCGCCACGGGAACCGTAGATGGCTGCGGAAGCGGCGTCCTTGAGGACTTCTATGGACTCGATATCGGAAGGGTTGAGGTAGTCGATGCCGTTCTCTGAAGGCATGCCGTCCACGATGTAAAGAGGGTTGGAATCGTTGACGGTACCGGTACCGCGGATGCGGATCTTGCTGCCGGAGCCGGGCTGACCGGACTCGGAGACGATGAGCACACCGGAAATCTTACCCTTGAGGGCGTTGTTGATGTCGGTAGGATGGCCCTCGTCAAGGGTCTCGCTGTCTACGCGGCTCACCGCCGACGACATCACGCTCTTTTTCTGCACGCCGTAACCTACAACCACCAGTTCGTCAAGGACCTGGGTGCCGGAAAGGGTGATGAGCACGTTTCTCTGCGAAACGGTGACGGGGAATTCCACGTCGTCATATCCTATATAGGAGAAGACGAGCACATCGCCGGGATGTACCTGAATCTGGAATCGTCCGTCCAGGTCGGTGGTGGTGCCCTGAGAGGCGTTGCCCTTCACAAGCACGCCTGCGCCCACGGCGGGATCTCCGGCCGCGTCAACAACGGTACCACTTACCTCCACAGTCTGCGCAAACAGCACCGAAGTGCAGAAAAGCGCGAGAATCAGTAAGAACAGATTTTTTTTCATTGTAAATTGGTTAATGGTTTATTTTTCTGATTACATATTCATTGCGACGGCCGCAGCGCCAAGCAGTCCCACGAACTGGGGGTTGAGTTTGGTGAGCACCACACCGTTGGTGACGAAACGCATCGTGTTCTGGTTGAGCGCAGAGAGGATGCGGTCGAAAATGTACTCGTTGGCCACTATGCTGCCGCCGAGCACCACGGTGTCGGGATCCGTAATGCGGACCATGTTCATAATGAGGTTTGCAATTCCTTCAGCTGCATTCTGAACCAGCACGGTGCAGAGGGGGTCTCCCTTCTTGCACAGGTCCACCACCTCGGGAACGCTCACGCGTGAGCCGTTCTTTTCGGGAATGGTAAGCTTGGTTTCGTACCGGTCTTTCAGCAAACGGGCGCAGCTGTCGATGCCCGAGCCGGAAGCTATCGTTTCCACGCAGTCTGTGCGACCACAGGCACAGCGGATTCCAACGTTCACGCCCACGCGCATATGTCCGGCCTCGCCGGCGTTGAAATGGCTGCCCCGTATCTGCCTTCCGTTCACCACGGTGCCGACTGCGATACCGGTTCCTACGTTGATGTATACGAAATTTTTGGAGAACTGACCCACGCCCCAGACCCTTTCGGCCCTGGTGGCGCTTTTTACATCATTGTCTATCCGGCAAGGGATTTCGTAACGATCCGTGAGTTCCTGCGCAAGGGCTATGGACTCGGTCCGGTGAGGATCTATCTGCAGCCAGACGCCCTCATTGGGGTCTACCCTGCCTATGAGCCCCACGCCCATCGCAGCCGGCTGCTTCCCTACCCAGCCCACTGTGGCGATATAATCATCCAGGGAATTCCTGATGATGTTGAACGCCGCCTGCTGGTTGAAGAAGCCGGAATCGTAACGCTTGTAACGAAGGATGTTGCCATAGCGGTCCACCTCCCCTATGAGGAGTTTGGTTCCGCCAAGGTCCAGTCCCAGATAAGTCTCCATAAGGCTTATTTGGCCTTGAAGCACCAGTGTGTTGAAGCGGACGCCCAGGCGGGGTCGCACCAGATTGCGCCCTGCTCGGGATCGGCCTGTACGAGCACCATTTCGCCGTCGGCAAGTTTGGCAATCTCGAAGGTGGCACCTGCGGGAGAGCCCTCATAGAATGAGTAGGCAGAAGGAGGAGTGGTGCCCCTGAAGGTGATGGTTCCAACGTAGCCGGCGTCCTTCTTTTCCTGGTCGATGCTTGAGCTGCAGGAGAATGAGCCTGTTTCCGTTGTGCCGTTGTGCTTGTGGAGGGTGACGTTTGCACTGCCGTTGAGGTCGAAGGTGAGATACTCGTCGGGATAAACGTCTACGGGGCTCCATTCGCCCTTTCCGGAAGAGGTTGAACCCCAGTCGGGATAGACGGGGCTCCAGCCGTAACCGCCTGCGCCGTAGCAGCCGGTCTGGGTGAGAGTGGTGTTCCATACCCAGGTCATGCCGTCGGCCGTATCGCCTGCGATAAGGGTCCAGAGGGGATCGGAAGGAACGGTGATGGTAGTGACAGTGACTTTCTTCTCTACGACTACGATTTCGGTATCGCAGGTCGCATAGAACTTGAAGGTCTGCTCACCAAGGAAGGGCACCTGCACGGTGGCGCGGGAAAGGGTGGTGACACCTACGTTGTAGTCCCACATTCCGGCAATGCCTTTGTTGTTGTTTATCAGCGTGATGTTATTGCTGCCGGCGGGATCCTGGGTAATCACCAGGTTGGATGCAATTTCATCTGCCGATACGATCCTCTTGCTGTATTCGGGCCTCTTTTCTTCGCAGGAAAGGAGCAGCGCAGCCAGAGAAAGGATTCCAAGAATTGATAACAGATTCTTTTTCATGGGTTACTGTGTTGTTAATGAAAATTGATGGTTGGAGTATTCTATCGTTTTTCACCCGCCCAGTGGATGGCATTGAGCAGGAGAGTCCTGAAGCAGGGATTGTCTACCAGTTTCTTGCTGTGGCCGAACTGGAAGTAGACGTTCCTGCCGCCTTTGGAAGTGTTGGTCCAGATGACGGGATGGTCGCCCATCTTCTTGTCGGTATCTACTGTGTAGGAATTCTCGTCAACCACCGCAAGCACCTCTACATCTGGGCATTCACGGGGATTGCGGTTGTATGTGTACCACTCGTCGTCAGGAATCACGAAGCTTGCGGGAAGACCCTTGAACAGGGGGTGTTCGGGCTTTTCCAGCACCACCAGGCCGTCGGACAGCTCGGCAATGTAGTCCTGATAGCGGATGCCGCCCAGCAGCTCCGAGAACCAGGGCCACATAGGGTAGCCGTCGAACTCGCCGAGGAGCGAGGCGTGGTGCAGGCCTATCCAGCCGCCGCGGCCCTCGTCTACATACTTCACGAATGCGTCCTCAGCCTCTTTGGGCCAGGAGTACGGCGGATAGTCGAGCTGAAGGACCACGTCGAACGAGGCAAGATATTTCTCGTTTACGGGCTGGGTATTCTGGATTGCCGTTATCTGCAGGTGCTCGGCGGGAGCGACTTCCTGCAGCCAGGGCAAAACGACATCGGTGAAGGGCTTGTGGTGTCCACCGTTCTCGCAGAGCACCAGCACGCTGGTGGTCTTGGGCGCGCAGGAGGCAATGGCCAGCGCTGCGGCAAGGAATAACGCTAATCTTTTCATTCTGCTGACTGACGTACGCGTGATCCCACGCGGGCATAAAGGAACATAAGTATCTCTCCAAGGAGCACCAGGAGCCAGGACAGCCTCCAGCCGCCGGTAAGGTCTGCTATGCCGCCTTGCAGCAAAGGCAGTATGGCGCCGCCAACGACGCCTATCATAAAGACGCCGGATGCCGCGGAGGTGTATTTTCCGAGTTTGGCGATGGACAGGGTGAAGATGCAGCCCCACATTATGGAGTGGCACAGGCCAACTGCCGCAAGCACCCAGGGATTGTCGAATATGATGGCAAGGATTACCAGCACCGCAGCGGCGACCGTAGTGACGGTGAGCTGCGTGCGGGGCGATATCTTGCGCAGGGAGCTGCCCACGGCGCGTCCTATGAGCATTCCGCCCCAGTAAAGCGTTGCCAGCAGCGCGGGTGCGGCGAGACCCTTGTCTATCGCGTACATATTGATATTGGCGCCTATGCACACCTCAACTCCCACATAGAAGAATATGGCGATAACGCCCAGGGTGAGGTGGCTGAAGGACCAGACGCTCTTCTCCAGCTTCTCCTCCGAGTCGCTGCGGGTGCCCTCGATGTCCGGAAGGCGAAGCCTGGACAGTACCAGAAGAACCACCAGCATAACGCCCGTAAGCGCGAGGAAAGGAACCTGCAGCTGGCTGATGCTGATCTGCTCCATCGCAAGACCGCCGAACACTACGCCCGTAACGAAGTAAGGCGCCACCGTGGTACCCACAGAGTTTGCCGTACCGCCTATAGCCATTCGCTGCACGGCCTGCGTGCCTTTTACGTCACATGCGCTCAGATACGGGTTGATTACAACCTGGAGGATGGTGGCAGACGCGCCCACTATGAACGAACCCAGCAGGAAAATGATGAATCCCACGGGGATGACGGCTCCTCCAACGTTCCAGGCGCTTCCGGGGAAACGCACTGTGTACCAGGAAGATGCGAAGAAAAGAAGCAGCCCTGCCAGCATAACGATGATGCCGCGCAGAAGGGTGCCCTTGTATCCGTGGCGGTTTACCCAGCGCGAGCCCACGGGGCCGGCGAGCGGGTAAGCAAGGAACCACGAGAAGGTGATGAGCGTTGCGAATGTGTTCTTGAAACGTCCGGCGTTTGCAAGGAAAGTCTCCTTGAGCGGCGCCTGGAACTGTGTGTTTGCCGTAGTGAGGAACCCCACTACGAAGAACAGGAACACCAGGGTGATGAAAGGACCCAGATAATTGGGCTTGTTTTGTTGCATAGGCTACAGTTGCGATGCGGCCTCTTCGTCAAGCAGGACCAGGCAGGACGGGTGCAGCTGGAGCACCGACGCCGGCACGTCCTCCGTGACGGGACCTTGTATCATTTTCTTGACTATTGATGCTTTGCTTGTGCCCTTGGCGGCCACGATCGTGTGGCGGGAGTGCATAATGTCCTTAAGGCCCAGGGTAACGCCGCCGAGGTGCTTGTCTGCGGGAGACGCCGTCTCGCGGCGGATCCTCTCCTCGAGCTCGGGATACATTACGGAATGCCAGGCGGTGGAGCCGAAGGGCGTTCCGGGCTGATTGAAGCCCAGGTGGCCGTTCTCTCCGAGGCCCAGGAAAAGCAGCTCTATTCCGCCGCGGCGGGCAAGCTCTTCCGTAAAGGCGCGGCAGTCCGAGGGGAAGTCGTCAGATTCTGTGGGGAGCATTATGAACTGGTCTTCACGAAGGCCCAGGGGGTCTATGACCTCGGTTTTGAGCATCGTGTAGCAGGCGCCGAAGTACTCGCGGGGAACGCCGCTCACCTCGTCCACGCCAAAGAAGGTGACGCGGGAAAGGTCCAGCCCGCTGGATTTTGCCAGCTCGCAGAAAACGCGGTGGATGCTGCCTGTTGTGCGGCCTGTAGAAAGACCTATGACGGCATCGGGTAAGTATTGGACGGGGCGGGCCAGCTCTGCTGCCGCTGCCTCGTCAAGTTCCTTTGAAGTGCGGAATATCCGGATTTCCATTAATGCAACGCTTTAGTGTTACGTTGCAAAAATAGAAGGCCCCGCGCTAAACGGGGTCGAAAAAAAAACAATAAAGGTTTAAAAATCAGTATTTGCTCGGACTCACGCCGAAAGCGCGCTTGAAGCAGGAACTGAAGTACTTGGCGTCCGAGAAACCAACCTCATCGGCCACCTCTGCAATGGTGTACTCACCGGACTCCAGGAGATTCTTTGCCTTGTCCAGGCGATAGATGCGGATGAAGTCGTTGGGGCCTTTTCCGGAGAGGGCCTTGAGCTTGTTGAACAGGGCGGTGCGGCTCATCGCCACGGCGCGGCAAAGGTCGTCTACCTGGAATTCAGGGTTGGAGTACGACTCCTCCATAACTGCCAGCACCTTTTCCATGAACTCGCGGTCAAGCTTATTGGTGTATTCCCGCTGCTTCTCCCTGCGGCCCGAGCTCAGCACCAGCTCGCGCAGGCGTTCGCGCTCGTGAAGCAGATTGCTCAGGCGCGCCTTGAGCACCTGGGGGTCGAAGGGCTTGAGGATATAGTCGTCAGCGCCGGCCTCAAGGCCCATTATCACGTGCTCCTTGTCGTCCATGGCCGTAAGCAGGATAACGGGGATATGGCTGGTGGAAAGGGTAGACTTGAGATGACGGCACAGGTCGAATCCGTTCATTCCGGACATCACTACGTCGGACAGCACCAGGTCCGGCTGCTCCTCTTCCGCAATTGCGGTAGCAGTCGCGCCGTCTGCGGCCGTCTTTATGTCGTAATCAGAGACAAGAAGCTCACGCAGGTAGCGAAGCATCTCGGCGTCGTCTTCCACTATGAGTATGCTCGCGCGCGTGCCTTCGGGAGAGGCCTCGGACACGTCCGCCTCCTGATCCTGAAGCTCCACCACAGTACCGGCGGATGCCTTGTACTCCATAGGGAACGACAGGGTGAAGGTGGTTCCGGCGCCCTCCTCGCTGTCCAGCGAAATGGAGCCTTTGTGCGCCAGTACAAGCTGGCGGCATATCATAAGGCCTATGCCGTAACCCGTTTCGTCTATGTTCCGTGCGTTCGCAGCCCTTATTCCGCCGTAGAAGATGCGGGAGCGCACCTCGGCCGGGATGCCTATGCCCGTGTCTTTAACCTGCAGCTTCCAGCTGCGGCCGGCGGGTTCTGCGCTCACGGCAACGGAACCGGTCTGGGTGTACTTGACGGCGTTGGACACAAGGTTGCGGATTATCAGATCCATTTTCTCCCGGTCCAGCAGGACGTTCCCGAGCCCCGGTGCAACAGTATAAGAAAGGTCTAAGCCCTTGTGCCGGGCAAGCGGCATAAATGAGTTGAGCGTCTCTCCAATGTAGTCTTCCAGGTCGACGGGCTCCAGTTGCAGCTGACGCAGGCCGGCATTGTCCTGACGCAGGTCAAGCAGGCCGTTTATCATATCCATAAGCCTGTCTGCGTTCCTGAGGGCCGTAGATACCGGCTCCCTGTTCTGCTCGGACAGCGTGGGATCTTTGTCCAGCGCCGCAAGAGGACCCTTTATGAGAGACACGGGCGTCTTGAGCTCGTGGGCGAAACGGATGAAGTTGTCCAGCCTCTCCTGGGCCAGCTGCCTGCTCTTGCGGCTGCGGCGATAGCGTATGAACAGATACGTAAACACCGACAGCAGAACGACATACAGCGCTATGGCCACCAACGACAGAGTAACCGGGCGCCTGATCGTTATGGGCAGGGCCTTCTCTCCAAGCACGCTGCCGGTAAGGGCATCTTTGGCCTTGACGGTGAATACGTAGCGGCCGGCGGGAAGCCTGTCGTATTCTACCGTTTCTGCGGAAAGGCTTGTGTGAGGATCGCTCTCGTAGCCCTCCATCATATATTCGAAAAGGATATTGGCGTGACCCCTGAGCTCTTTGGCCGAGTACGATATGGCAAACGAGCGGTTTACCCACCTGAGCCTGAGCTTGTCTACGGAATCTATCACCTTGCCTTTGAGCACATCGGCATTGCTGCCGGACAACAGCCGGAACGACGTGAGCACCGGGGCAACGGGCCTCATCCGGGCACCGTCCACATCGGACGGGTCGAATACTATGGCACCGCCGGCGGTTCCGAACACGAAACGGCCGTCGGAAAGACGGGCAGCGGCGGTATGGTTGAATTCTCCGGAGTCGATGCCCAGGAAATGGTTCATCACCACTGGAACGCCCCTGGAGGGGTCCAGACGGTATATACTTTCGCCGGAAACAGTCCAGACCGCTCCGCCGTCATCGACCAGGATGTCATAGACCGTACCCTGCAGTGGATAATTGACTGAGCTGCCGTCTGCCGGGTTGTAGCACATAACGCCGCCGTTCTCCATTCCCGCCCAAATCTTCCCCGCGGCGTCGCTGGTGATGCACCAGCTGCCCGAAACGCCCTCCGGAAGCGGGATCCAGCGTATGCTGCCGGCTTCGGGGGGAACGGTACCGAGCCCGGTGTGGGACGCCACCCAGATGCCGTCCGAGTGGTACAGGTCCCAGACCTCCTTTTCGTCCAGCGTCTTCTCCGTTCCGTCAGCCAGGTCTATGCAGGTGAGGGGGTCTTCTATGTCCCCTATCCAAAGGCATCCGTCAGACACCTCGAGCGAGAATGTATAATGGAAACGCCGCTGGTCCAGCACTTTTATGCGGTCGTGCGTGTCTACGCAGAAGAGCGGGAATCCGTATCCGCCCACCCAGACGTTACCTGACTCATCTTCCGCCGTCATCAGTATGACGTCGGCTCCGGGAGTGTTGAAAGTATGCCAGTTACCGTTCTCCCAGCGGCAGAGGCCCTTGTTGGTTCCGAACCAGACCCGGCCGGAACTGTCTTCCATAACGGAGTTTACGTGGCTGGACGGCAGGGAGTTGCTCATTCCGGGCACGTGACGGAGCCACTGGGGAGGCCGGCGTACGGGGTCTGAGAAGCATATGCCGTCCGTTGTGGTTGTGACCCACAGGATGCCGTCGGAGTCTACGAAGATATCGCTTACCGTATTGGCACACAGGCTGTTGCCGCTGTCGTCGCTGGTGTAGATGTCTGAAATGCCGGAGGTTTTGAGGTCATACACCACAACTCCGGCGCCGTCCGTGGCAAACAGCAGCCGGTCGGAATCCTTTACTATCTTTCTCACCGGAACGTGGGGGAAACCGGAAGCGAAAGGAAGCCGTGCGCCGGTAGAGGCGTTTATGCAGAATACGCCGTCCGCAAAAGTGCCGGCGAACAGGCGTCCGTCCTCAAGGGCCAGTACGGATGTGACCTGCACCTGAGGGCAGCCCTCAAGCCTGCGGACGGTTCCTCCGGATAGCTCGTACAGTCCCGCATCTGTGCCGGCGTATATCTTTCCGTTCTGCCGGGCAAGACAGGTTACGGTACGGTCGGGCAGAAAGGAGGCGTCTTCGTACAAAGAGACAAGGCCCCTGGAGGTGCCCAGCCAGGTATCGCCGTCGCCGAACAGGAGCGCAAACACACTTGTGGGAAATACGGAAAAAGCCCTCTCGAAGCTGTCTGAAGCTTTGCTGTAGCGGTATATCCTGCCGTTTGTCTGGACCACGTGCACCGTGCCGTCGGGAGCAAGCGAAAGCGTATTGGACGTTGCCTGAAAGTTGCCTTCCCTCGATTCCGGACCCAGCTCGTAGTGGCGGAATTCAAAGCCGTCGTAACGGTCTATGCTGTTCTGGGTGTAAAACCAAAGGTATCCGTCCCCGTCCTGCACCGCCTGGTATACCTTACGGCTTGCAAGGCCGTCCTGTACGCCAAGCGACACGAACTGCACCGCTCCCTGGGCGGTAGCGAGCAACGAGGCGAGGAGGAAAACCAGCAGTCTCACAGGACCGGCGCCTTGAAGTCTTTCCTGAGGGTGTAGTGGTCTTCGTCCGGGAAGTCCGGCGGGACTCTCTGGGTTACGGTGCCCGTCGCAGCCCACTCACAGCCGCGCAGGAAGGTTACCTGATAGCCCGTGCAGGTTCTGGAGTAGATCATATTGGGGTCGCTGCCGCAGTGGCCCAGCACATCCGTGAAGATGCGGCCCTTGCCGTAGGTAACGGTCCACAT